>DZCK01000016.1 GCA_022730245.1 Halothiobacillus neapolitanus | reverse complement strand
TCGTCTCTCGGACGATTCAATCAGATCCGCACCATCGGCCAAGCGCGGGCGAACTGTGCCATGACCCTGATGGCCGCCTGCTACAACTTAAAGCGGCTAGCGTACTTTCAGAGAAAGGGCATTGTGCCCGCGTAACGCCCAAAATGGGCCGAATCACCGCCCAACATGGCGATTCGGCGTAAAAATCGGGCAATGCGGCTTGGAAGGGTAGCCGTTTGTTGTGGAATTTGAGCCGATTTCGGTCACAGGCATCGCTCAGTGGCTGAATTAATTGAAAATCTCGGGTTATTCGAGTTGCCCTATAATTAATGTCTATTAATCAATTTCTCATGATTCTGCTGACGGGGTGTTCGTATTTAATGGCACAAATTTAAGATGCGGGTAGTTGCGTTTGCCTCGTTTTATCGCATTCACGAGAATTAAATATTCTTTTGGTAAAATTTATAAAAAATTGGTTTTTAACTGAAAACTTTGTTTTCCCTATAATAGGGCATGAATATTAATGCACTTCTATGGTGCGGAATTCGAATTAGTCTGCCTTTGTTTTGTGCAATAAATTAGTAAAATTTTTCTCATTAAAATTAAATACAATAATTTCATTAAGTTAAGTTGCGGTTTTTAATTGGCGTATCTTTTGCCTTATGTTCTATAGACGTGAGTTAAGGCATCAATCGGTCGAGAGTGATCATGGTAAAAATAAATCAGCAGGTTGGCAGTATGAACGCATTTGATGAAATGCAAGGTTTCGATGGCGTAACTCGGTCGCAATATCTTGATGTGGCGAAGCATTTATTATCATTGCCGGTGGATTCTTTGGGGCAAAAACAGCGAGATGCCGAGCTTTTGTTTCGTCGGATGGGTATTACCTTTGCGGTGTATGGTGCGGCTGCAGAAGAGGAGCGTTTAATCCCCTTTGATGTGGTGCCGCGTGTTTTTGGTGCACAAGAGTGGCAGCGGTTAGAGGCGGGTTTAATGCAGCGCGTTAAAGCCTTAAATATGTTTTTGCATGATATTTATCATGATCACGAGATTATTAAAGCGGGGGTTATTCCTGCAGAACAGGTGCTCGGCAATAGCATGTATTGCGCGGCAATGCAGGGTGTTGATTTACCCAATCAGGTTTATGCCCAAATTGCGGGTATTGATTTGGTGCGTGTGTCTGAAAATGAATTTTATGTACTGGAAGATAATTTGCGCACGCCCTCGGGTGTGTCTTACATGCTCGAAAACCGCAATACCATGATGCGGTTATTCCCTCATCTATTCACCCAGCACACGGTTCGCCCTGTGGCGCATTATCCGCAATTATTGCTGCAAACCCTGCGGGAATCGGCTCCTGATCATATCGATGACCCGGTGATTGTGGTGCTCACCCCCGGTGCTTATAACAGTGCCTATTTTGAGCATGCTTTTTTGGCAAGCCAAATGGGGGTGGAATTGGTTGAAGGCAAAGATTTATTCGTGAGCGGCCACAAGGTGTATATGCGTACCACCCAAGGCCCGCAGCAGGTTCATGTGATTTATCGGCGTGTGGATGATGATTATCTCGATCCTTTGGCATTTAAACCGGAATCGATGCTGGGTGTGCCCGGCCTATTTGATGCCTATCGGCATGGTGGGGTTGTTTTGACTAATGGGGTGGGCACCGGCATTGCCGATGATAAATCCACTTATTTATATGTGCCGCAGATGATTGAGTTTTATCTCGGTGAGCAACCGCTGCTTTCTAACGTGCCTACATGGCGCCTTGGTCAACCTGATGATCTTAAATACGTTTTAGAGCATTTGCCCGAGCTGGTAGTCAAAGAGGTTCAGGGCTCGGGTGGGTATGGCATGTTGGTCGGTCCTACCAGTTCCAAGGCCGAGGTTGAAGCGTATCGGGCGCGGATTGTACAAAACCCCGCCGGTTTTATTGCGCAACCCACGTTAGCACTTTCAACCTGCCCTACGATGGTGGAGAGCGGTGTTGCGCCCCGCCATGTGGATTTACGCCCGTTTGTCCTTTCGGGCAAAGAAATTCGACTCGCCCCCGGCGGGTTAACCCGTGTGGCCTTGGCTGAGGGCTCGCTTGTGGTTAATTCATCGCAAGGGGGCGGCACAAAAGATACTTGGGTATTGGAGGAATAAATCATGCTTTCACGCACCGCCGATCATTTATTTTGGATGGCGCGCTACATCGAGCGCGCGGAAAACACCGCACGAATTTTAGATGTGGCGCACCGCACCGCCATGCTGCCCGATGAAGATGAAGGCGCGGTGGCGCGCCTATGGTTTGCGCCATTGAATATTTGCGGCTCGGCCGAGGGGTACGAGAAAAAATATGGCCTTGTTGAAGCGGGCAACGTAACCCGCTATATCGCCCTCGACCCGGATAATCCTTCCAGTATTTACTCAAGCCTCATGCAAGCGCGCGAGAGTGCCCGAGCGGTGCGCGGTGCCATTACCACTGAAATGTGGGAAATTATTAACAGCATGTGGCTGGATTTAAAGCGCATGTTGCCCTCGCTCGATCAGGCGAGCCTTGATGGTTTTTTTGATTGGGTGAAAGAGCGCTCGCACCTATTTCGCGGGGTGACGCTCGGCACGATTTTAAAAGATGATGCGTTATATTTCATACGCTTAGGTACTTTTTTAGAGCGTGCCGATAACACGGCGCGCATTTTGGATGTGAAATATCACATTCTGTTGCCGAGCGTGCACGATGTGGGCGGCGCGGCGGATTATTACCAATGGGGTGCGTTATTGAACTCGGTGAGCGCGCAGGAGGCTTATCGCAAAATTTATCGCGATAGCATTACCCCGATGCGCGTAGCGGAACTTTTAATTTTGCGTGCCGATATGCCGCGCTCGCTGCATGCCTGCTTAAACGAGGTGGATAGCACGCTTGAAATTATTAACGGCAGCACCGGCCGAGAGGCGCGCAGGCTCGCGGGTGAACTTCATGCGGCGCTGCACTTTACCCGCATTGACGATGTGTTCGCGCATGGCTTGCATGAGTATTTAACCGATTTTCTCGCGCGTACCCATCAGCTCAGTAATGAGATTCATGATGCGTATTTATCGCTAAAAGACGACAAAATTCCCGGTGGCATTCGGCCAGATCGCTTTCAGTTGCAACTACAATGATTGCCCTTTGGATTTTTAGCGAAGCATTATCATGACTTATTGCGTGGCACTTAAATTGAATGCGGGTCTCGTATTCGCCTCTGATTCCCGCACGAATGCGGGGGTGGATCAAATTTCCAGCTTCAAAAAAATGCGCAGCTTTGTGCAGCGCGGTGATCGGGTCATTGTGGTTTTAAGCTCGGGCAATTTATCGATAACCCAAAATGCCATTAACACGCTCGAAATGCAGGGACGACGCTCTGATGAACGCAATATCTGGAATGTCGATTCCATGTTTGATGTGGCCACTTTGCTCGGTGGCTGTTTGCGCTCAGTGCAAAACACAGATCGGCCTTTTTTACTGGCGGGCAATATTGATGTGAGTGCCAATTTTATTATTGGCGGCCAAATTAATGGCGAACCTCCGCGCTTATTTTTGGTGTATTCCGAAGGTAATTTTATTGAAGCGACCGAAAACACCCCATTTTTTCAGATTGGTGAAATCAAATATGGCAAGCCCATTATTGATCGCGTGATTCGCCCGGAAACCCAGCTACCCGAAGCCATTAAATGCGTCATGGTCTCGTTTGATTCCACCATGCGCAGCAATGTATCGGTAGGTATGCCCATTGATTTGGCCTGCTATGTCACCGATAGCCTCGTGCTCGATAACCTGCGCCAATTGCCCGAAGGAGACCCGTACTTTAGCGCCATTAGTGGCAGCTGGAGCGAGGGCTTGCGCAGCGTATTTTCAACCCTGCCCGATCCTGAGTGGGTATGCCCAGCAACTTCTTTAGGCGCACCGGATTTGTTTAATCCCGCCCAGAATCAAATCCAAGGGTTTGCCCCCAATCAAGAGATACCCCCATCATGACTATTCGCGTTGCCCTGCATCATAAAAGCCGCTATTTGTTTGATCGGGCGGTTGTACTTTCTCCCCACGAAATTCGCCTTCGCCCCGCTGCGCATACCCGCACGCCGATATTGAGCTACTCGCTCACCGTATTGCCCGCCAAGCATTTTGTAAATTGGCAGCAAGATGTGTATGGCAACTTTGTCGCCCGGCTCACGTTTCAAGCACCGGCGGTGGCCTTTGAGGTAACGGTCGATTTAGTGGTTGATATGACCGTTATCAACCCGTTTGATTTTTTTGTCGAACCTTGGGCCGAGCATTACCCCTTCGCGTACCCCGATGAGATGAAGGCCGAACTGGCACCTTTTTTAGAAACTAGCCCGCCCGATAAACACTTCAAACATTGGCTTGAATCGCTGCGTCAAGAGCTGCCTAAAACCCTTACCATCAACGACTTCTTAGTGCAGGTCAATCAAACGGTGCAGCGCAGCGTGAGCTACCTCATCCGCATGGAACCGGGCGTGCAAACGCCCGAAGAAACGCTGGCTCAGGGGTCGGGTTCTTGCCGCGATAGCGCGTGGTTATTGGTGCAAGCTTTGCGCCACCTAGGGATTGCAACGCGCTTTGTTTCGGGTTATCTCATTCAATTAGTTGCCGATGAGCAGCCGATTGATGGCCCCGCAGGCCCCACGGCCGATTTCACCGATTTGCATGCCTGGTGCGAGGCCTATATTCCCGGTGCCGGTTGGGTGGGGCTGGATGCCACCTCGGGCTTGCTGGCAGGCGAGGGGCACATACCCTTGGCCGCCACCGCGCAGCCCTCATCGGCGGCGGCTATTAGCGGCATGACGAGCGTGTGCGAATCAGAACTCATTGTCGAGATGACCGTTACCCGCATCCACGAAGACCCGCGCGTATCCAAACCCTACACCGAGGCGCAATGGCAGGCCGTGCAAAGCTTAGGTCGGGCTATCGATCAAGAACTGCAAGCGGGTGATGTGCGTCTAACGCAAGGGGGCGAGCCCACGTTCGTGGCGCTGGATAACATGGATGCGCCTGAATGGAATATCGCGGCGCTGGGGGAACAAAAATGGGCGCTGGCGCAAAATTTAATGCAGCGCCTGTGTGATCGCTTTGCGCCGGGTGGGCTGCGGTATTTTGGCCAAGGTAAATGGTACCCCGGTGAACCATTGCCGCGCTGGGCGCTAAGCGTGTATTGGCGGTTGGATGGTAAACCCGTGTGGCACGATGCCGCTTGGCTTGCAAGCGAGCCTACTGCGCCCGCCGTTGACTTGGGGGCTTTGCCTTCAAATGCCCCCGCAATTTCACCCATCACTCCCCCGATAATTCCCCCCATCATTCCTAAGGCGCGTGCGTATCATTTTGCGCATTTACTGGCCTCGCGCTTGCAGCTGGCAACCGATTATGTCATTCCCGCCTATGAAGACCCACTCATCGCCTTAACTATGGAAGCGGCCTTGCCGGTGAATATCGATCCGGTTAAAGCCAAATTAAATGATGCCAGTGCACGCGGACAGTTAGCGCGTAAATTACGCAGCGGCTTGGGTGAAACCCTAGGTTATGTATTGCCACTGAAAGCGCACACGGCTGAAAAAATCACTTGGCAATCGAGTTTGTGGCCATTAAAAACAGAGCGATTGTTCCTGTTGGGGGGCGATTCTCCGCTTGGGCTCCGCTTGCCACTCGATAGCTTGCCGTGGGTTGACCCGAAGGCTCAGCCGGTGGATTTCCCCGTAGACCCATACGCTGCGCGCCAAGTGCTGGGTGATTATCCCCGCACGCCCGTGAACCCTAAGCTTATCGCCGTGCCGCCTGCAACACCGCCGATTAATCCGCATGAAGTCATCCACACCGCATTGGCACTCGAGGTGCGTGATGGCATTTTGTACGTGTTTATGCCGCCATTAACCACCCTGGAATCTTGGTTAGATTTAGTCGCCGCGATTGAATATTGCGCTAAAACCTTAAAGCAGCCGATTCGGATGGAAGGGTATGCCCCGCCGCGAGATGCGCGGCTGCAATCGTTATCGGTGACCCCAGATCCGGGGGTGATTGAAGTCAATATTCATCCCGTAGGCAGTTGGGATGAGCTTGAGCGCAACATGCACCAGCTGTATGAAGCGGCGCGTTATGCACGTTTAGGCGCTGAAAAATTTATGCTCGATGGTCGCCACACCGGCACCGGCGGCGGCAACCATGTCACCCTAGGCGGCGCGACCCCGGCAGATAGCCCTTTTTTACGGCGCCCTGATTTATTAAAAAGCTTGCTCACCTATTGGCAGCAGCACCCCGCGTTATCGTATTTATTCTCGGGGCAGTTTATTGGTCCGACCAGCCAAGCGCCGCGCGTGGATGAGGCGCGCGACGACACCTTGGGCGAGCTGGAAATTGCCTTCCAGCAAATGGATTTGCAGTTTCCGCCGGGGCAAATATCCGAGCAACCGTGGATGATTGATCGTCTGCTGCGCCACCTGCTGGTCGATTTAACTGGCAACACGCATCGGGCTGAATTTTGTATCGATAAGCTTTACTCCCCCGATTCTTCCACCGGGCGGCTGGGCATCTTAGAGCTGCGTGCCTTTGAAATGCCCCCGCACGAGCGCATGAATTTGGTGCAATCTGTGCTGCTGCGCGCCTTGGTTGCCCGCTTCTGGAAAACGCCGTACAGCGGCAAATTAGTAGATTGGGGCACCGCGCTGCATGATCGTTTTATGCTGCCGCATTTTATCGAACAAGATATGCAGGATATCTGCCACGATCTGCGCGAGGCGGGCTATGCCTTTGATGAAGCATGGTTTGTGCCGTTTTTAGAATTCCGTTTCCCCCGTTACGGCACCGTGAGTTATGAAGGCGTTACGCTAGAAGTGCGCCAAGCCATCGAGCCTTGGCACGTGCTGGGTGAAGAAATGGCGGCGGGCGGCACCGCCCGTTATGTCGATTCCTCGATTGAGCGGGTGCAAATCAAAGTGCGCGGCCTGATTGGTAACCGTCATCATGTCGCCTGTAATGGCCGCAAAGTGCCCCTGCACCCCACCGGCGTGCCGGGGGAATATGTGGCTGGGGTGCGCTTTAAGGCGTGGGCACCGTATTCGGCTCTGCATCCCACCATCGGCGTGCAAGCCCCGCTCATTTTTGATTTGATTGATGGTTGGCATGATCGCGCGATTGGCGGCTGCACCTACCATGTTAGCCACCCGGGTGGGCGCGGGTATGAGCTATTCCCCGTGAACGCGAACGAGGCAGAAGCGCGCCGCCGCTCGCGGTTTTGGCCACACGGCCATACCCCAGGTTTTTATGTGCTGCGTCCCGAATCACTCAATCCCCGTTTTCCGCTCACGCTGGATTTGCGTTGGCAGCCGCGTTAAAGCCCCACCCTGTGCCGCACGGAATCTCTGATTTAATCAGAGATTCCGTAATTTTTGACACGTACTAACAAGAGAGAAACGCATGTTCGATTCCAATAGTTTTCAACGGTTTGGCGATAAAAAAAACTCGGCTTTTTTTGAGGAATATGTCACACGGGTACTCGCCGAACGGGATCGCTGCGGATTAACCGACATGATCGGCGGCATCGAAGCCTTGGTGATCGCGGTCGAGCCGGGCAAATCGCTGGAATATATATCCGAGCTTGCTTTAATGACGCCGTATCACTATCTGGTGACACTCGATAGCGCCAAACACATGACACACATTTTGCGCATTGATATGAATTCGCCGGATATTTTATTGCGCGAAATCAAAGACCCCGACTACAGCGATTTATTTCGTAGCCTCAACGATCAATACCCCGTGGGCGCGCGCCGCCCGCACAGCCGTTATTTGGGCGAAATTTTACGCGTAACCAATCGCTTTGATGTGGTGGCGATGCAGCAAGAGCGCGAGTTCCGGTTTTTAACCATGGGGCAATTGGCCGAGCTCGATTTGCCGTTGAATATGAGCATCTCCAAACCCTCGCCCTATACCAACAATGTGGTGGGCTACATGGAGCGCTCAGCGGATGGCATTCGGGTCTATCAACACGGGTTTTCGATGATTATGCCCGAGGCGCAAGCGGCTTATGAGCGCGGCAAAGCCATGCAAGAACACGTCGGCGTTAAAGACATGATTTTACCGATCGACCACCTAGCCACCCGGGTGTATAGCCAAAACCGCGAGGCAGCGCTGCTCGAATACTTAGCGTTATCCAGCTATTACTATTGGGGCAGCTACGATATTAAAGATCAAAACTCATCCACTAATGTGACTAAAAACGTGCGTGGCGCGCCCGAATCCAGCTCGCCGGCCAAAGTTTTCACCGCGAACAACACGCCTTATTGCGTGAACCATTTAGATAAATTGCCCAGCCCCACCGAAACCTTTGTGCGCAACTACGGCCCACGTTTGCACCACATGGCGCTCACCGTGGCCGATGGTCAAACCAATGGCATGGAAAATATCGATTTTGTGGTGGGCGCTATTTCCTCACAGGGGAAACGGTTTTTGCTCGATACGGTGGGTTCCCGCGAGGAGGGGCTTAAACAGATTTTCTCATCGGCTTCCGAGTATTCATCGCTCATCATCGAATATGTGCAGCGGTTTGGTGATTTTCAGGGTTTTTTTGCCCGCGATAACGTGGCGCAATTAACCTTTGCGGCGGGCACCGATGAGGGCATGCAAGCGGGTTCCACACTTTAGCCCTGCGGCGGCTTATTCATGGCGCAAGGCTTCGATGGGATCAAGCCTTGCTGCTTTGCGCGCGGGAAAATAGCCAAAAATAACGCCCACGGCCGCCGAGAATAAAAAGGCAATCAGCACGATTTGGGCATTAAAAATAAACGGCACACTCAAGGCGCTGGCAATGGCGAACGAACCGCCGAGCGCCAACACAATGCCAATTAAGCCGCCAAAAGACGACAACACAATCGCTTCAACCAAAAATTGCAGCAATACCTCGCGCTCCATCGCGCCAATCGCCATGCGAATACCAATTTCCCGCGTGCGCTCGGTTACCGAGACCAACATGATGTTCATAATTCCAATGCCGCCTACCAGCAAGCTTACCGCCGCCACGGCACCGAGTAACCCCGTCAGCACTTTGGTGGTGTTGGTCAGCATCTTGGTGATTTCTTTCATGTCCATCACATTAAAATCGTTTTCGCTATTGGCCGGAATGTGCCGCAGCTCATGCAGCAAGCGCTCGATGTCGCGCTGAACTTTCTCGGTGGAAACGCCTTTTTGCGCCGATACCTGAATCATGTTCACATCGGTGTTGCCCGCAATGCGCCGCTGAAAGGTGCGCAGCGGCATGAGCACCAAATCATCCTGATCGGTGCCCATGGTTGATTGGCCCTTGGCGTCCATCACGCCAATGACCTCGCAGGCAATTTTTTGTAAGCGAATGCGTTGGCCCACGGCGGTTTGATTACCAAAGAGCTTGGTTTGCACGGTAGCGCCGATAATGCATACCGCCGCGCCCGAGCGCAGTTCGCTCGCGTTAAATTGCCGCCCCGCTTGCACGGCCCAGTTGCGCGCGGTGAAATACTCATCGGTGATGCCGCTGACCATCGTTGACCAGTTTTGATTGCCAAACACAACCGTCATGGCGCGCGATGACATGGGCGCCACGGCGGCAAGCCCTGGAATTTCGCGGGCTATGGTGGTGGCATCGTCAATTTTAAAGGGCCCAGCGCCACTCACTTGCCCAGGCCCCATGCGTTTGCCGGGGGTGATGATGAGTAAATTACTGCCGAGGCTTGAAATTTGATCGCCCACTTTGACGGTGACCCCGCCGCCCAAGGTGACCATAATAATGACCGCTGCTACGCCAATCACGATGCCAAGCACGGTTAAAAACGAGCGCAAAACATTGCGGCGGATTTCCCGCAGGGCTAATAAAATCGTGTTCCAAATCATGAAGATGCCCCCGGTTTTTGCACATCGCTTGCCACCAAGCCATCGTGAAAATGCACCACACGGCTTGCAAATGCGGCCATATCGGGTTCGTGGGTCACCATCACCACAGTAATGCCCAATTCTTGATTAAAGCGGGTAATCATTTCCATCACTTCGATGCTGCGCGCAGAATCGAGGTTGCCGGTGGGTTCATCGGCCAGCAATACCGCCGGTTGCGTCACAATCGCGCGCGCAATGGCCACGCGCTGTTGCTGGCCGCCAGAAAGCTCGCTGGGGGTGTGGTTTGCCCAGCCTTGCAGCCCAACGGTGACTAAGGCATTGAGCGCAAGCTGGCGGCGTTCGGCATTGGGCAAGCCGCGATAGATGAGCGGTAATTCCACATTTTCTAGCGCCGAGGTGCGGGAGAGTAAATTAAACCCTTGAAAAACAAAGCCTAACTCATAGCGGCGCAATTGGGCGCGTTGGTTGCGATCCAATTGCTCGACCGCGATACCCTTAAAACGGTAGCTGCCTGTCGTGGGGGTATCCAAGCAGCCAATAAGATTCATCACGGTGCTTTTGCCCGAGCCACTCGCGCCCATGATGGCAACAAACTCCCCTGCGTGAATGGTTAAATTCACCCCGCGCAAGGCCTGCATTGACGCACTGCCGCTGCCGTAAGATTTGGTGACGTTAATCAACTCAATCAGCGGTGTATCGAGGGGGGCTTGGCGTGCGTTCATTGGGCAGGCTCAGCCCGATCAACAATCAACGCGGTGCCCGGTGCAATGGTGTCGCTTTCAATAGCGGTATTGAGCCCATCAGAGCGGATAACGGTGACTGCCACGGCTTGAGGCTGGCCATCATGCAGTATCCAAACGTGTTGCCCTTCACCTGGCGCTGTGGGCGCGGGCACAGGCTTCGCGCTGGGTGGGCGGGGAATCATGCTGGCGATAAACCCCGCATTGCTTTTAACCGCTGCTTGCGGCTCAGGGGCAAAGCGCAGCGCGGCATTGGGCACCAGCAACACATTTTTATTCATGCTGACAATAATATGTGCAGTGGCCGTCATGCCGGGGCGCAGCAGCAGATCTTTGTTATCCACACTCAGAATCGTTTTGTAGGTCACGACCCCCGAAACCGTTTGTGAGCCAAAACGAACTTGGGTCACTTTGGCATCAAACGCGCGATTGGGGTAGGCATCCACGGTGAAATGCGCCGTTTGCCCATCGAGCACTTGGCCGACATCGGCTTCATCCACATCCACTTGCAATTCCATCTGAGCTAAGTTTTCTGCCAAAGTAAACAAAACGGGCGCCTGAAACGTGGCGGCAATGGTTTGCCCCGGCTCGACATTGCGATTGAGCACAATGCCATTAATGGGCGAGCGCACCACGGTTTTAGATAAATCGCTGCGGTTGGCATTGAGCACCGCTTGCGTTTGCTCGACACTGGCTTGCGCGCTCACCAAATCGGCGCGGGCGCGGGCAGCATTGGCGCGGGCGCCATCAAGCTCCAGCTGCGAAGGCACTTTGCCACCGCTCATTTTGCGCACCTGTTCAAGCCGCGCCAATTGGTTTTTGGATTCCAAAACGGTGGATTGAATTTGTAACACTTTTGCTTTGGCAGCGGCTAAAGCCGCCGTGGTTTGGCGTAATTGCGCCTCAAGTTTGGTGGGATCAATACGCGCTAAGGGTTCACCAACGGTGACTTTATCGTTGAAATCGACCAGCACCTCTTTAACCGTGCCCGAAACTTCAATACCCACATCCACCTGATTGGTGGGTGCCAGCGTGCCGGTTGCCGTTACGGTGACGGTCAAATCGCCCCGCGTGGCCGGCTGGGTGATATACGTTGGGGCCTGATTGCTCTGATTTTTAAATTGGGTATAGCCAAAAATTAGGCCGGCAATAATCACAACCACTGCGAGCCACAAAAATGGCCGACCTGATTTCGATTTCTTTAAAAACGCAGGTTGCGCCGTGGGCGGGGGTACGGCTGAATCGGGGCGATTGAGCGGGGCTTGTGCGGCGGTCATGGGGTCGGGTGCTCCAAGGCGGATTGTGTCTGGGTTTGGGGTGGCGTCGTGGATTTTGTCGCCCAACCTCCGCCCAGTGCTTTATAAAGTTGAACTAAATCGGTGCTGACCGCCGCCGCACTGGTTACCTTTTGGTCTTGCAGTGCGCGTAGGCTGCGCTGGGTATCGAGCACGGTTTGAAAGCTCACTAAACCCGCAGCATATTGATTGCGCGCCAAGGCTTCAGCGCTCTGCGCCGCCTGCTCGGCATTGATGAGCGCCGTTTGGCGTTCTTGTTCGCGGGCATAGGCGGTGAGGGCATTCTCAACCTGTAAAAATGCGGTGAGCACCAACGCTTCATACCGGCCCAAGGCCTGCGCTTGCAGCGCGTTTTGCACCACAATATTTTGGCGGATGCGCCCCGCATCAAAGGCCGTCCACGCAGCATTGCTACCGAACGCGAATGTTTGCGCGCCCGCCGTGAATAAATTACCTGCGGCCAATGCGGCTAAGCCTAAGCTGCCACTGAGCGAAAAATTCGGGTATTGCGCCGCCGTTGCTACACCGATTTGGGCCGTTTGCGCGGCGAGCTGGCGTTCGGCACGCCGAATATCTGGCCTGCGGCGTAATAATTCCGCCGGAATCCCGATTGCGATGGCAGCGTTCGTCTTAGGCATTGCGGTTGGCGTGAGCGCGGGGCGCTGTGCGGGCGTGCGCCCCAATAAGAAGGCAATTTGATTTTTCGTTTGCGTAATCAAGGTTTCAAGGGGCGGAATTTGTGCGCGGGTTTGTTCCAGCGTGGTGGTGGCTTGATCGACATCGAGCTGAGTTGTAAGACCAGCCAAGTGCCGCCAGTTGGCAATATCGCGAGTTTCCATCTGAATTTGAAGATTGCTTCTGGCCACGGCCAGCCGTGTTTCATACGCACGTAAATTAAGGTAGTTGAGCCCCACTTCGGCCGTTAGGCTTACTTGCACATCGGCTAAATCGGCTTCACTGGCTTGCACTTGCGCACTGGCCGCTTCGGTTGCGCGCCGCTTGCCACCAAAAATATCGGCCTCCCAGCTGGCATCAAACCCGCTGGAAAATAAATTATTGGTAAGCCCAAGACCCGCCTCGCTACTGCTGCCATTGCGGTTTGCGGCGGCACTTGCACCAATACGTGGGTATAGATCGGCATTCGTTAACGCTCGGCGCGCCCGCGCTTCTTGTAATCGGCCTTCAGCTTGCTTGATGTCTTTGTTATGAGCCAGCGCTTGCTCAATCAGCTGTGTGAGTTGTGCATCATTAAATACCAGCCACCAGTGCGCCAACCGCACGCTGTGATCGGCTTGGCCTGCGGGCAAGGTGGTCGCAGAGTCGATTGATTGCCAAGCAGATGGGATAGAAACCTCGGGCGCCTGATAATTGGGGCCAACCGTCGTGCAGCCCACCACGGCGAGGGATAGCGCAAGGCTCCAAAAACGCGGGCGGGGCAAGCTAAATGAGCGCAACATAGATCCTCGATAGGTGTTTCTATCGCCATATTATTTTTGTTAATCGACGTTAAGAAACGCATCATAGGCTATTTTTGCCAGACTCGCATCGACCCGTGCGCGGTTGGCGCGCCGTATTTTTATACCGAAATTACGCGTGTTCTTTTTCAATTAATTGATGCAACACCGCATTAAGTAAGCTTTGTTCCGCCATGGGAAACATTTGATGTAATTGATGAATATCCCGCTCACCTTCCACCATGGCAACAAATGCGTGCGCGGCTGATTGATTAACTCCGGCATCTTCAGCGGCTTCGCGCATGCTTGAGAGGAGCTCTAAGGCATCAAAATCGCCCCATGTGGCGGCGAAAATCATTTGAGCAATAGATTCAGCCGCTTCGGTTTGTGCCTGATCGCTTAACGTTTCTAGCCAATCTGGCTGTGTCGTGGCGTAATCGATACCAAAAATGATCTGCTGATCCTCCGCATCAAGGCGGGCTAAATCAGGCTCAGCGCCGTTCATCCATGCGGTCAGCGTGTGCGCCAGTTGCACCCAACCATTTTTTTGGTATTGCTCAATTTGGGTTTGCGCGGTGGGGTGGAATTGTCCGGCTCGCCGACTATCGGCTACGGCAGTAATCAGTTCAATATGGGTGGCACAAATTTGGCTGGCGGGTTTTTGCATGATGTTGATTCTCGAATGGGGCAGACCATCGGTTGAAAGTTTGCCTATGCTATTGTTAGCAGGTTAATGAGTTTTTGGCGAAGGGCGCGCCGCCGTAAACGGCGAGAATGTTAGCCTATTTAGTGCAATTTTATGGCCAATCGGCCCGTTAAAAGCGTATTGTCGCGGGAGTTTTCTAATGGAAGAACGTCAATTAGGGCTTTCAGGTATAAAAGTCAGCGCATTGTGTTTAGGTACGATGACGTTTGGTCAGCAAAATTCTGAATCTGAGGGGCACGCGCAGCTCGATTTTGCGCTGGCGCATGGCATTAATTTTATCGACACGGCAGAAATGTATCCCGTGCCGCCCAAGGCGCAAACCCAAGGGCGAACCGAAGAAATTGTCGGCACTTGGCTCGCAAAACAGGCGCGGGATTCTGTGGTGGTGGCAACCAAAATTGCAGGCCCATCGCGCGGCATGAAATGGATTCGCGGAGGGCCACAAATCAACGCGCAACACATTCAATCCGCCATTGAAACAAGCTTAACCCGGCTACGAACCGATTATGTAGATTTGTACCAAATTCACTGGCCCGAGCGCTATGTGCCGATGTTTGGCGAGCGATATTACACTGCCGCCCACCAGCATGCGGCAGAGTCAATCGAGGTGCAATTGCGGGCCTTATCGGCTTTAGTCCAAGCGGGCAAGGTGCGGGCGATTGGTTTATCCAATGAGACCCCGTATGGCGTCATGGCGTTTGAACAAGCCGCCCGGGATTTTAATTTGTCGCGCGTAGTTAGCGTGCAAAACGCCTACCATTTAATGAACCGAACGTTTGAAACCGGCGGCTTGGCTGAAGTATGCACCCATACGGGTATCGGTTTATTAGCCTATAGCCCACTGGCTTTTGGTTGGTTAACGGGTAAATATCAGCGGGATGCTAAGGCGGCGGGGCGCATTACCGAGTTTGCCGGTTTTGGCCAACGGTACGCCAAACCTAATGTGCCGGCGGCAGCACAGGCGTATGTAGATTTAGCGGAACGTTATGGTTTAACGCCCGCGCAAATGGCGATTGCATTTGCCATGCAAAAAACATTTACCACATCGGTCATTATTGGGGCGACCAACTTAGCGCAGTTGGCCGAAAATATCGGCGCAGCCGAGCTCAAATTGAGTGCAGATATTCTGGCTGATATTGATGCAATCGACCAAGTTTGGCCGAATCCGGCACCTTAATTCGCTCTTGGGAATTGGTGCCGCTCGCGGGTTACTTTTGTTTGAGTAAATCGCGGATTTCGGTTAAAAGCTGAATATCGGCGGGCGTTACCGGTTCTGCTGCGGCGACCGGTTTTTTGAGCTTATTAATCACTTTTAATGCCATAAAAATCGCAAAAGCGACAATCGTAAAATCCAGCACGGTTTGAATAAATAAACCATAACGAATGGCAACTTCAGGCACTTTATCGTGCGCGGCTTGCAGCACGATGCTCAAATGGCTGAAATCAATACCACCAATTAGCAAACCCAAAGGCGGCATCACAAGATCGGCAACCACCGATGAAACCACCTTGCCAAAGGCCACACCGATAATGACGCCAACCGCCATATCGATCACATTGCCCTTCATTGCAAACTCTTTAAACTCACTAATTAATGACATCACTCGACTCCTTGAACATTAAAATCATCATTGCGGAGTAAATTATGCCATTGATGCGCGCAAAACGCTGCCCGCTGCTCTATAGTCCAATATAGTGATTCAGGCTAATAATTAATGGGTGTTTGTCATGACCAATCCGGTTCGTTCCCTTTATTTGGGGGGATTATTGATGTGGGGATTATTTTTTGGCGCGAATGCGCAAGCGGCAGAGCTGCATGTGGGTGATGTTGCGCCCGCATTTAATTTGCCCGATCAGGCGGGCAAGCTGCATTCACTGGCGGATTATCGGGGCAAATGGCTGGTTTTGTATTTTTATCCCAAAGATGAAACCCCGGGCTGCACCACCGAGGCCTGTCAATTTCGTGATGACATCGCCACCATCCAAGGGATGGGGGTAACCGTTGTGGGCATCAGTGAAGACAGCATCGCCAGCCATGAACGTTTTGCTAAAAAATATCATCTGCCCTATACCTTGCTGGCCGATGATGAGGGTAAGGTGGCTGCCGATTACGACTCGCTGTTTTCAATCTTCGGCCTGATGAAATTTGCCAAGCGGCACACTTTTATTATCAACCCAGAAGGCCGTTTGGCGGCAATTTTTACCGATGTCGATCCTAAAGATCACAGCAAGCAAGTTATCGCAACCCTTAAAAAAATGGTGCATTAATCGAGCGATAACCCGTTTTTATGTGGCAATTAACACATGCCGTATTATAATTTGCCTCTATTTTGTTGCCAGAGAAGTGCCTTATGTCACAGCCAGCGATTTTTTCTCAAATTTGGACCCAGTCGCCGATTTTTGAGTCGGTGTTGCGCAGCGTGCAGATTGTGGCCGCCACCGAGGCGACTACGTTAATACTGGGTGAGTCCGGTACGGGCAAGGAATTGATCGCACAGGCTTTGCATAAGGGTTCTCGCCGCGTTGCAGCCCCCTATGTCGCGGTTAATTGCGCGACTTTTTCAGAAACATTGGCCGAGTCGCAGTTGTTTGGCCATAAGCGGGGGGCTTTTACCAGCGCCCAAACCGATTATGCAGGCATGATCCGCGCAGCTAATGGCGGCACCTTATTCCTGGATGAAATAGCCGAGCTCAGCCTCGCCGTGCAGGCGAAATTGCTGCGGTTTCTGGAAACGGGGGAGGTGCTCAGCCTTGGTGATACCCAAGTTGAGCGCGTGAATGTGCGCTTGGTGGCGGCAACGCATCGTGATTTGGCGCAATTGGTGGCAATTGGGCAGTTTCGGGCTGATTTATTCTATCGTTTACAAGTTGTGCCGATTGAATTGCCGCCATTACGCGCGCGTCAAGGGGATATTGATTGGCTGCTCGCGCGGTTTATGGCCGATTTTGCGCAGCGCTATGATGTGCATTTGCCGCGTTTAACAGCCAATGCCCGTGGGATCATCCGCCGCCATCCTTGGCCGGGTAACGTGCGGGAGTTGCGTAATTTGGCCGAACGTTTGGTTATTTTGAATGCGGGTCGCACGGTGGATGTCGAAAATTTACCGCATGAATTGCGTGCTGCCGATACAGCAGTGGTGCAAACACCTCGGTATGATTTGCCTGAAAACGGGGTTGATCTTGAAGCCATCGAATCCGATTTACTGCGCCAAGCCTTGGCGCGCACTGGGGGCAATAAGAGCCGTGCAGCGCGGCTGCTCAATTTATCCCGTGATACATTTTTATACCGCTTGAAAAAGTTTTCAATTCAATAAGCATAAGTTTTTGCGCGCATATAAAAACCCGCCCAACGGCGGGTTTTTATTGTGCCCTGTAATACAGGGCAGAACAGGGCAGGGCAGGGCGCTAGAAAGAACCGTTTAACTTAGCCCACACGGTACGACCCGGCTCGTTTACCGTAAGGTTCGGGTTACCAAACAAAGCGCTATATTGGCGATTAACGTGCATGGAATAGGTTTTATCAAACACATTATCGATGCCTGTTGAAACTTGCCAACGGGGCGTTACTTTGTAAGCAACATATAAGTTGGTTACACCAAAGCCGCCAGTTTCGCCTTTATCTAAGCCGCTTAGGGTGTCGATATGCGTGGCGCGGGCGGCAAAATCTAAGCTCGTGCCGGCTTGCCATTGGCCTGCGGCGTAATCTAAGCCGACGGTGCCGGTGATGGGCGGCATTTGCGGCAGGTTGCGGCCGTCGCTCGTATCTTTGCCGCGCACATAGGCGAGCTGCCCACGCAGGCTTAAGCTGTCTGAGAGGGTATAGCGCGCACTGCCATCAAAGCCATAGAGTTCGGCGTTGATATTGCGGAACACCGTGGCTAAGGGATTGCTACCCACAGCGGCTCGATCTTGCAAAATATAATTTTGAACCCGATCGTAATAAACACTGCCATCCCAGTTAAGTGCGCCATTTGCCCCACTCAAGCCGACATTAATCTGGTTATGTCGCTCTGGGGTTAAATCGGGGTTGCCGACCTGAGAAATGACGGCTTGGCCTAGGCTATTTTTGCCTTTAAGTAAGGAATATAGCTGAGTGGCATCGGGAGCGACCGCCGTGCGACTGATGCCCGCATAGCCTTTTAGGCTGGCATTAAATTGATGCTCATAACGCAGCAGAGCGCTGATTTCGCTATTGGTTTTATCATTTTTAGCCGACGCTCGAGTGGTTAAGGGGACCATGCCATCCGTGGCAATGCTGTTTCCGAGCGTGCTATCTATTTTTGAGGTGAACCGATCAATCCGCAGCCCGCCTTTCACGGTGTCGGCAGAGGTTAACTGCCATGTGGCTTCACTAAACGCGCCCACTTGATCAAGCTGTGTGCCCGGCCATTGGCGATACATGGGGTTGAGGGGATTGGTGGGCGTGTAGACCCCCGCGTTACGTTCCACGCGGACGGCATCCAAGCCATAATCCACGCGCACCGCGCCGATGTTGGCGCTTAAGGTCACGCGCCCGCCGGTCGTTTTCGCCGTTGCTGGCGAATACATTTTCATGCCACCCAAGGGCACAGGGCGTAGCGTGTAGTTATCCATGCGGTGATCGACGTTGGTTTGGTAAACCTCAGCCTTAATCGCGGAAACAGGGCCACTTAAATTGCCTAACCAGCCCTTTAAGCGGTAGGTTGTGGCGTTGTCGAACACGCTATCCATACCTAAGGCGGCATAACGCACATCAATCATGCGGTTGCGCTCAACCGATGCTTCAATGCCGCTGGCCTCATCAAATTTATAACCCGCGATGAAGGCGCCTGTTCTTTGTTTGTAACTGGCGGGCACCTCAGCGCCGTTGCCATCTTTATAATTACTACCGTTGGCCATGGAGCCAATCGCGCGCACATAAGCCTTGCCATTGCTGGCTAATACATCCGCGCCGCCTTGGCCATTTAGGCCATTGCTGTTTAGGCTGTAATCTATTTTGCCGTGCACGCCGGTTTGCTCGGCGAGTGCGGCGGTATCCCGCTCTAGGCGAACGGTGCCCCCACTGCCGCCCGCGCCGTATTGCAAGGAATTGACGCCCTTATCAACCACAATACGATCGTACCCAATTAAAGTGCCAAAGCTGGTGGGTGGATCCATGCGATTCGGGCAGGCGCCTTGAATACTCGCGCCATCTAACCAAGTATTAATTTGGTTATTGCGCTGGCCCCGAATGATTAGATCATTGCCATGCCCTGATTTGCGGCTGCTCCACACGCCGGCAATGTTGGCGAGTTGATCGGTCACATCAGCGCCGGGTGCAAGGCTCGGATTATTCGGCGTTATGCTGGCGGTATTGGGATCAACCAAGGCTTCGGCTGCAATAGTGATGGTCGGCAGTGCGTTATCTGCCGCAAAAGCGCAAGGTGCGCTCAGCGTTAAGGCAATGGCTGAGGTAATCGCCAGTGCTAAAGGCGAGGGCGAGGGGCGCAATTTTAAGGGTACGGGATAAGCGCTTTTATTACGCGGGGCGGGTACATTCACCATTTTGTTATCAATCCTGTGTTTTTATTCGCATCAACCCAACTAAAAGGCTTTGCAGTTGATGCAGGTTTTGTGTGAAAAGCACGGAGTATTAGCAGGGTGTGTGCCAAATAAATAATATATTTGAAACAATAGGTTGTATTTTGAAGGATTTAGGAAGTGCGTGATATGCCGCATGTGCCTGTATCAAATAACACGGTCTTTGGCGCAATAAAGCCAAAATGGGCGATCGCGCACTCGCGCAGATCGTTTTTAACGCGGGGCACAAGAGCCCCGCGCGGCAGCCAAAACAGGCTTAATTATGCGAAAATTAGGCCTAATAATTTGTTTCAGCCTCATTTAAATTTTAGCTAGGAGATTGCGATGACCATTCGATCAGACCGCCGTTATGGCCCGACCCATGAGTGGGCAATGCAAGATGGCGACGATTGGGTTCTCGGGGTAACCGAACAAGGCCAAGCCTTATTGGGCGATGTGGTTTTTGCGCAATTACCTGAGATCGGCGCATCAGTTCGTCGGGGCACAGCCTGCGCCACCTTGGAGTCG
The DNA here is from genome assembly GCA_022730245.1 of Halothiobacillus neapolitanus. Taxonomy (GTDB): domain Bacteria; phylum Pseudomonadota; class Gammaproteobacteria; order Halothiobacillales; family Halothiobacillaceae; genus Halothiobacillus; species Halothiobacillus neapolitanus_A. Next base: position 3,787 of record DZCK01000016.1, on the reverse strand, counting down.
GTTAAGGCTGCCTCCGATGTGATTTGCCCTGTGGATGGGGTCGTGAGCGCGATCAACACCGAATTGGCAGATTCACCAGAGCTGATTAACGATGATCCCTTGGAGGCGGGCTGGATTATGCGCATAACGCCAACTGGGGCGCCAGATGAATGGATGACGCCTTCGGCTTATCAGACGCTGCTGGATGCAGGTGCATAATGGCTTCAGAAAATTTGGGCTTTAAGCGAATCATGTTGGCCGCTAAATATTCATGGCAAGGGTTTACTACCGCCTACCGTAAAGAAGAGGCGTTTCGTCAAGAAACGTGGCTGGCTGTTTTTGCGATTCCACTCGGGTTTTATTTAGGGCAAACCGGCGTTGAGCGGGCATTATTGGTTGGCGTGATTTTATTGATATTAATCGTAGAATTGCTCAACACCGGCATTGAAAATGCGGTGGATCGCGTGGGGCTAGATCCCCATAAACTATCGGGGCGGGCAAAAGACATGGGATCGGCAGCGGTATTTACCTCGCTTGGATTGGCCGCATTGGTTTGGATTTCGATTTTATGGCCAATTTATATCCATTAAGCTTGGGCATCTCAAAACCCCCATCCCACGCTTTGACAGAATCTTCGTGAGATGAATCGCGAATAAATCTTGCCGGATTAGTAGACAAGAGGAGGAGGGGAGCATATCACGCAATTTCGGCCTGCTTTTTTCGCTAAATAAAGATTTTTATCCGCAGCTTCTATGAGCGCGGTCAGATCTTGGTGCTCGGGGAAACTTGAAACACCAGCACTAAAAGTCACAATAATATTGACATCGTTTCCAATATTTATAGGCTTTCTAGCGAAATCAACTCGTATTCGATTAACAAGTTTTAATGCAGTTAACTCATTGGTATTTGGCAGAACCAACATGAACTCTTCACCACCGTAACGCCCGATACCATCATAACGCCTTAGTCGGGTATTAAGTATATTGGAAAGTTTCCTAATAACAATATCGCCCGCTTGGTGGCCATGCACATCATTGACTTTTTTAAAATTATCTATATCAAGCAAAACAATAGTTGTGAAACAATTTTGACGATTGGCGCGCTCAATTTCCGTATTTATAAATTCTTTAATTGCATTGTGGTTCATTAATCCAGTTAGAGAGTCGCTGGACTTTATAGCGTTCGTTTGTCGATATCTAAAAGCGCGATACCTTATCATTTTAATAAGATAATCCACTGGAATGGATTTATTCAAAAAATCATCTCCACCTTGAATTTTCGCATCCATTCTGCAATTATCATCTTCCTCCGTCGACATGAATAAAATAGGTACATCAAGGAGAAGAGGGTGTTCTCGAAAAATTTTAGCCAACTCAACCCCATTGATATCCGGCATGTATAAGTCCAATAAAATAATATCGGGTGGAGATTCAACAGCAGAAAGATAAGCATTTTCTGGGTTTGACTCAAACCGGAAAATTATACCTTTTTCTTTAAAGCGTTTTCCCCAGTAGACACCTGCCGTAACCATGTCGTCTATCATTAAAACATGGATGGGTTTATCTAAATTTTCAGAAACTCTAGAAGCTTGTAGAATATTATTTAAACGATTTAAATTTAGAGGATCTGTTAAAAAATGAGTTAAACCGAGTTTTACTGCTGCCGAACGCACAATAAATGAATCATGATTTGAAATTAGAACCGAAGGTCGTTTTTTTATAATTTCAATAAGCGGCGAAAGCAAGTCTATCAGGGGATTAATTGTGTAATTTTCGCTTAAAATACAGATCAGCAACCCTGAATCCGCAATTAAATCAATTAACTGGTTGTCTTTAAATTCATTTAAATTAGCGACACGAATATTATATCCATGGCGTGATAAGGAATCCAATAATTCATCAGCCGGATCGGTAACTGTTAAAATTAAAGCAGTCGGGCAACTACTTTGCTCGAACGTTAAAGTTCCATTTTTAATTACCAGCTCAATATGTCGCATAATACGTATTATGCGACTAAAATCTTCTGAGGGATGGTTTATTTCTCTACGAACGGCTTGTAGCAATTGATTTAACAAGCCAGCCAAATGTAAATAATTTTCTGATTTTGCGCTGTTGCGCATACTTTCCGCTTGGCTCAATAGATCGAAAAGTTGATTGCGATATTTGGCCGTCTTAGATTCCAATGCAACGGATAATGAAGCTAGCGATGCATGCATCATTAACCAATCTGTCACTTGATTTATTTCATGTTCGGACCCATTTTTTGATTGGTGATACATCATTGCCCGAATTTTCCTTAATTTAGACTGAAAAGAGCTTCTTAAAACTATTGTTCAAAACTGCCTTGAAGATACCAAAATTAGAAATATTCTTCACTAATTACAAACAAGGCATTTTTCCATGGTGATAATTTTCGCCAGCTTATATTTAACATAATATCTATTATGCGAAATAGGATTTAAGGCCGATAAAGGGCAAGCCGATGTTTCAGCACAACTTACCGCAGATGCCGCCTCTGTTTCCGGTTACTCCGCCTGCACAACTGTCACACCTGGCTTTGCGGATGCCCGCACGGTTTACGGTCTGCGGTTCATTGATGCAGGTCTGTCGCTGTCAGATGCGGCTGAGGCTTGCGGGGTGTCTGAACGCACTTTCCGCCGCTGGGAAGCCGACAATCGTGCGCCGTTGGCCGTGCTTAAATTGCTGCGTTTGTTATCTGGCAAGCTCGATGCCCTCGATCCGGCGTTTAACCGTTTCTGGATTCGTCAGGGTCGCTTGTTTAACGATCAGTTCCCGAATGGTGATATTGTGCGCCTTGAGGATGGCTCATTAAGCGCGCACCTTGCGGGTAAAACAGATCCGCGATTAAGATTGTGAATGCTGGGTAATCACTTGGCTTAAATCTCGAACCGCACCGCGATCAGCTGATGTGGTCATAAGGGCATAGGCTTGCAAAGCTTGGCTAACAACCCGGTGGCGATTCACAGGGCGCCACGCATTGGTGCCTTTTTCGTGCATGTGTGCGCGGCGCGCGGCGATTACGGCATCATCGACAGCGAGGTGGATACTGCGGTTGGGAATATCGATGATGATCGTGTCACCCTCTTCTACCAAAGCAATCTCGCCACCAGAGGCCGCTTCCGGTGATGCGTGGCCAATGGATAAGCCGGATGTGCCCCCTGAGAATCGGCCATCGGTGAGCAAAGCGCATAGTTTGCCGAGCCCTTTAGATTTGAGATAGCTTGTGGGATACAGCATTTCTTGCATTCCCGGCCCGCCTTTAGGGCCTTCATAACGAATAACGACAATATCGCCGGCAATAATTTCGTCGTTTAATATCGCTTCAACAGAGGCATCTTGTGATTCAAACACGCGTGCGCGGCCGGTGAACGTCCAAATGGATTCATCAACACCCGCCGTTTTAACAATGCAGCCATCACGCGCAATATTGCCAAAAAGTACGGCTAACCCGCCCTCTTTGCTGTAGGCGTGGGCATAATCTCGAATGCAGCCCGCTGCTCGATCCTCATCTAAACTAGGCCAACGGGTGGCCTGTGAAAAGGCTGTTTGAGTTGGAATACCCGCAGGCCCCGCCATAAAAAACTGTTGTGCCTCTGGACGGGCACTGGCGCGCTTGATATCCCAGGCATTAAGGCCTTCGAGTAGCGTTGTACTGTGCACCGTAGGCAAATGGGAATGAAGCAAACCTGCCCGATCAAGTTCGCCGAGAATGCCATATACACCACCCGCTCGGTGCACATCTTCCATGTGATAGAGCGGAGAGCTGGGCGCTACTTTGCATAAGTTAG
>DZCK01000241.1 GCA_022730245.1 Halothiobacillus neapolitanus | reverse complement strand
GGATGGTGTCAGAATATGGCTATTTTAATATAAAAAGCATTCGTGCAGAGTTTCCTAGCGCATAGCTAATACGCCCCCGCGCCCAGAAAAACACCCTGCCGGTGCTAGAATGCGCGCTTTATCCCCTTCAGTTTAAAAGGACGTAACCATGGCGGGTCATAGCAAATGGGCCAACACCAAACACCGTAAAGCCCGCCAAGATAATAAGCGCGGCAAAATCTGGACCAAAATCATCCGTGAAATCACCGTAGCGGCGCGGGTGGGTAAATCGGCCGATCCCGCCAGCAACCCGCGTTTGCGCTTGGCTTGGGATAAAGCCCTGGGCGCCAACATGGTAAAGGAAACGATGGAGCGCGCGGCCAAGCGCGGCGTGGGCGCGGGCGATGGCGAAGATTATGTCGAAATTTTGCACGAAGGCTACGGGCCGGGCGGCGTGGCCGTGCTGGTGTATTGCATGACCGACAACCACACCCGCACCGTGGCCGATGTGCGCCATGCGTTTAGCAAAATGGGTGGCAATTTAGGCACCGATGGCTCGGTTAGCTATCTCTTTAAAAAAGAAGGCGTACTGTTTTATCCGCCCGGCACGCCGGAAGATACGCTCATCGAAGCGGCACTCAATGCGGGTGCCGATGATGTGCGAACCCACGACGATGGCGCGATAGAAGTCACCACCGCCCCCGACGGTTATATCGCCGTTAAAGAGGCCCTTATCGCGGCCAACTGGGTGCCGGAGGCGAGCGAAATCGCCATGCGAGCGGCGCTCAATGTATCGGTTGAAGGCGATGTAGCTGAAAAACTCGTCAAAATGATCGACCTGCTCGAAGACCTCGATGACGTGCAAGCCGTGTTTCACAATGCCGAAATTCCCGAAGAGGCCTACGCTTAAGTGGCGCGGTTACGCATTTTAGGGGTTGATCCGGGTTCCGTAACGCTGGGCGTGGCGGTTATTGAATACGAGCGTGGCAATGCGCATTGCCTGCATTTGGCCAGCGTCTCGTTGAGCGCATCCAGCAAAGCATCGCCCCGCAGGGTATCAGCCAAAGCCACCGGTGATTTTCATGCCCGGTTGGGGGCTGTTTTTTCTGAAATAACGCACTTGATTACCCAGTTTTCGCCCGATGAATTTGCCATCGAGCAAGTTTTTATGTTCAGAAGCCCCGATTCCTCGCTCAAATTAGCGCAGGCACGCGGCGCGGCGATTGCCGCCGCCGTCGTCAAAGGCCTGCCCGTG
>DZCK01000240.1 GCA_022730245.1 Halothiobacillus neapolitanus | reverse complement strand
CCTCATGTAATAACGCGCACAACCAACCTGCACAAGCATCTTGCTCGACCAGCATAGTGCGCATGTTGATCAGGAGCACCCAGCCATAAAACGCCTTAAACGCCACCGCCACCACCAACAGTGGTAACAGCATATCGATATGAATGCTCGGTGCACCCAGTTTGCTAACACTTGCTGCCTGATGCAGCGTGTTCCACCACACCACCGAATAATGAATAATCGGCAAGTTGACCACGCCAACCACCGTTAAGATACTGACCGCTTTGCCTGCGCTGCGCTTATCGTCGATGGCGTTGTATAGGGCGATAATGCCGATATACACGAACAATAAAATCAGTTCCGAGGTGAGACGGGCATCCCACACCCACCAAGTCCCCCACATGGGTTTACCCCAAATTGCGCCCGTCAGCAAAGCAATGAGCGCGAAGCTTGCACCAATAGTTGCACTCGACATCAGCGCAATTTCTGCCATGCGCACACGCCACACCAGCGCGACAATCGCCGATACCGTCATCATGGCATAGACAAACATCGACAACCACGCAGCGGGGACATGCACATAAATAATACGAAACGCCTCGCCCTGCTGATAATCCGCAGGTGCGACGAACAACCCCCAATAACTACCCACAGCCAGCAACAGCAAGCTAATACCCGCCAACCAAGGCGACAGCTTCCCTGCCAAGGGATAAAAAAATCGTGGCTTACCTAACTGATAAACCCACTTCATAAAACGATTCATGATAACCTCTAAAAACCTATAGGGTTGGGGGTTCCCGATTCACGCCTGACTTACCCCAATTTTCAACGCTGCCCCAATCGCAAAAGGCGCGAGCACCACACTCAGTACCCACAAGGCCGCCAACACATACACCTGACCTGCCCCCGATAGCCCGACACTGACCACCGCCACACTACTCGCACCAAAAATCAGCACGGGAATATAAAACGGCAACACAATCAGTGCTAACAAAATGCCTGCTTTGGGCAAACCCGTGGTTAAGGCACTGCCCACCGCACCGACAGCAACCAACACCCCCGACCCCAACGCCAACGACAGCATCAAGATCGGAATCGCCGCACTGGGCAAACCCAACACCAACGCCATCATAGGCGAGAGCAATACCAGCGGCAACGCCACCGTCAACCAAGTCGATAACAGGCGCACTGCCGCATAACCCACCAACGAGCGACCACGACACCACCACTGCGCCAGCAAGCCTTCGTGTAAATCAT
>DZCK01000114.1 GCA_022730245.1 Halothiobacillus neapolitanus | reverse complement strand
CGGCGCTTGCTGGCCGTTTTAAATTAACGCGCACCACTGGCGAAATTACTCACCAGTTTTCGCAGCGGGCTTAGGCCTGCCACGGCGGTTAAGCCTAAATTCCGCGCGCCGATGAGCAAGGGGTTTTGTGTTCTAAAACCGAAGTGAAATGCATCCATGCCGGTTTGGGTGATGAGGTTATCGGCTCGGCGCAGCCGTTCAAACCGCTGCAGTGCTTTGGGCGCACCTAAATCATCGCTGTTTTTCAGGCATTCTATTAAGGCCATCACATCGTAAAAACCTAAATTTACCCCTTGGCCCGCCAGTGGGTGAATGGTGTGGGCTGCATCGCCTAAAATCACGGCGCGATCGGCGGTGTAGCGGGTGGCGTGCATGCGTCGGATGGGGAAAAAACCTCGGGTTTCTATCGCAGAAATGCGCCCTAATTCAGCGGGAAATTGCGCCTTGAGTTCATCAAGCAAGGCATCATCTGGCAGGCTATGCCGCAGTTTGACCTGCTCAATTTGGTCGTACCAAACCACAGAGGCGTGATGCCCCGCTAAGGGTAAAAATGCCTGTGGGCCGTGCGCGGTAAATCGCTGCCAGGTGATGTCTTGCTGGGGGTATTCGGTACGCACGCTGAGCACTTGGGCGGCGGTGTCGTAATCGCTATGGGTATCGGTGATACCCACGGCGGCGCGCACCCAAGATTTAGCACCATCTGCGCCAATCAAGAGCGGGGCGCTTAAGCGGTGCTGGCCGTTCACGCATAATTGGGCTTTGTCGCCTTCACTGTGCCAGTGGGTGGGGCGGCTTTGGTGCAGGCAGGTGATGGTGTCGGTGTTGCGGATGGCTTGCCACAGCGCGGCTTGAATGAGGCTGTTTTCGACGATAAACCCCAGCTCCGGCAGGCCGATGTCGGCTGCTTGAAAGGTGACATCGCCAGTGCCGGCGGCATCCCACACGCGCATGCGGCGATAGGGCGCGCTGCGGGTGTGGCGAATGGTGGACCAAACCCCCAATTGCTGCAAAAAAGCGATACTTTTAGGGGAAAGTGCGGATACTCGGATATCAAAAGGGGTTTGGCTATCGGGCAGGGTGGGTATGGGCTGATCTTCCACTAAAGCGACTTGCCAGCCAATTTGCCCTAGGGCCAGCGCAATGCTGGCACCGACCATGCCGCCGCCCACAACGATGACATCATGTTGGCTGTGCGGTGCGTTATGCCTTTGGGTTTGCGCGCTCATAAAAACTCCTGTGTTTTGGCCGCTTAAATGCCGCGCGTTAATCGTACCAGCCGATTTTTAATCGGGGCGAGGCCATCGGTGAGTGATAACAGCGCGCCGCGAATCGCCCCCGCACCGGGAATATCTAAGCTAAAGCCGCGCACCAGCTGATCGGTTAGGCCGATGGTTCGGCGATAATCATCTAATCGTCCCTCAACATAGCGGCGCAAGCGCATCGCATCGCCCGGGTCTACAGGCTCACCCCGATCACTGCGCAAGGCGGCGACTAAATCGCGCACATCCCGCAGGCAGAGGTTAAAACCTTGCCCAGCGACAGGATGCAGGGCGTGGGCGGCATTACCTAAAATGACCAGCCGTTCTGCGGTTAATTCTTCGAGTGTAATGAGCGCAAGCGGGTAGGCATGGCGTGGGGTGAGTTCACTAAAACCGCCCAGCCGGTGCCGAAATGCGGTATCCAGCTTCGCGGCATAGGCGGCCTCATCTAATGCCATAAGGGCAGTGATGTCGGCATCGCGGTTGACCCATACCAAGGAGACACGACCGGCCGGTGCAGGCAATACGGCTAAAGGGCCGCTTTTCGTAAAGCACTCAAACGCGACACCGTGATGCGGTTGAACGGGCTTGGCCGTGCAAACAATCGCGGTTTGGCCATAGGCTTTTGTTTCGACCGGTTTTTGGCTGGCCGTGCGTACGCTTGATGCGGCGCCATCGGCTGCGATAATGAGCCGAGCGTTTAGTTGGTGCGTTTGGCCATGAAAATCAAAATGCACTTGCACGCTGCCACTTTGAGGATCATCGGCCAGCACTTGGTGATTGATATAGCGGGCGGGTTGCAAGCGCTGCACGGTGCCGGTTTTTTGGGCGGTTTCAAACACGGTTTGATGCGCCTGTTCCGCGCGCTCAATCGCGGCACCAATCGCGCGGTTGGCGATGACTTGACCTAATGCCGCGCCGTCATTATTGGCTCGGGTGATGCGAGTCATGCCAAAGTTGCGGGCGTTCACCACACGGACTTCTTCAATGGCTTGGGCGGCGCGGACGGTGGTTTCATCCAGTAAATTTAAAGCATCAAAGTAGCGCCAAGAGGCATCAGACAGCGCAGTTAAGCGATGATCGAAACTCAAAGACGCACCCGCTGCTGCGCCTTCTAAAATGGTGACCCGCCAGCCCTCCGCTTGAAGTGCATGGGCTAAAACACCACCAACCATGCCACCACCGACGATGATAATGTCTTGCGCGCGCGTATCGAATGGGGGCGTTGTCATTGGGTTTGCACCAAGTGGGTTAGGCATCAAGCCGCATTCGCGCGGTGGATGCACTCATTAAAGCTTCGATTTCTTCAACGGTTTTAGGCACATCGGCCGTTAGCACCTCAAAACCCTTTGCGCTAACCAATACATCATCTTCAATGCGTATGCCGATGCCGCGATAGGCTTTGGGAATATCTTCTGCTGCATCAATATAAATGCCGGGTTCAACCGTAATCACCATACCCGGTTCAAGCGCACGCCAAGCGCCATCAATTTTGTAGCGGCCCACATCATGCACATCGAGCCCTAACCAATGGCTGGTGCGATGCATGTAAAAGCGTTTATATCGCCCTGATTCGATCACTTCTTGCACCGTGCCGGTGAGCAGCGCCAAATCAAGCAACCCTTGGGCAATCACCCGCACGGCGGCTTCGTGCGGGGCATCAAAGGCGACACCCGGGGCTATGGCATTAATTGCGGCAAGCTGGGCGGCTAAAACCAGCTCATACACGGCACGCTGGGGCTTGTTGAACACCCCATCCACCGGCCAAACTCGGGTAATGTCGCCCGCGTAATGCTCAATTTCAGCACCGGCATCAATCAGCACCAATTGGCCGGCCTCTAGCCGCGATTCATTCGCTCGATAATGCAGCACGCAAGCATTGGCACCACTGGCCACAATGGGGGCAAAAGAGGGCTCTCCCTGATGCTGATAAAACACGCGCTGCAATTGGGACGCTAACTCAAATTCAAACATGTCTTCACTAATCGTGCTGGCCGCCCGCCGATGGGCTTCAGCTGAGATGGCCGCCGCCCGCCGCATTTTAGTAATTTCAACCGCCGATTTAATTAAGCGCATTTCATGTAATGGCTCGGTTAAATCTTTCAGCGTTTGCGGCGGCACCACACCCGCGCGGGATTTTTGGCGCAGTTCATCTAACCAACTCAAAGTGTGTAGCATCAGGTCTTGATGGGCAAAGGGTAGGGTGATGCGCTCAAAGCCGGCCAGTAATTCAGGCAGGCGCTCATCTAACTCATTTAAAGCAAAGGCCTGGTCAGCGCCGTAAACGCGCCGCGCGCCCTCAAGCCCAGCGCGCGGACCATCCCACCGCGCCCGTTCGGGGTCAAACGGGGCGACAAATAAAATCACTTCACCCTCGGCGCGTTTAGGGCACAAAACCAGCAAGGCTTCAGGCTCATTTAGGCCGGTTAAATATAAAAAATCGCTGTTTTGTCGAAAGGGATACGGGTTATCGTTATTGCGAATTACTTCAACCGCCGCCGGTACCAAGACCATCGTTTTACGCCCAACGGCTTTCATTAGCCGCTTGCGCCGCTTGGCATACTCAGATTTATCACAAGAGCTTAGGACGTTTATCGACATGATATTCCTTTTAAATCAATAATTAATGCGGGCGCCGCGAAGCCTCGGTGACGGGCACCGGGGGATGCAGGCTGATATACATAACAATCAGAGCGGCGCTTAGATAATCCATAATTTCATTTAAGTTAATCTCGTCTTCCTCCGCATCGGCAGCGGGATCAACCTGGCTATCGAGCTCGGCAATCGCTTTAATGTCCTCGAACACCTCGAGTGCTTCAGGAGAAAGCAAATGTACTGCCGGCCCCCGAGCAATGGCGTAGCCATACAAAACGCTCTGTGCGAGCTCAATGATGGCAAATAGCCGATCCCCAAAACGGGTATCGTCATCCGGCAGCATAAGGGTTAGCCCTAAATTATCGGCGGTTGTGATTTGTTCAACCACCCCGTTAAACACGGCTTTTAAGCTGGCGGGTAGCGCGTGCGATGCGGCATCATCTAACAATTCAGCGCACCACTCAGCCTCAGAGGCGCGGCCACTGCCAAGCCACAAACCAATTAAAACACCCTGCGCTTCAGAGGGGCTCAATTGAGCGCCCATATCCGCGAGATCATTCGCCAACTGAGGATAACTCACGCTCATACTTGCTCACTATGAATAACGAAAAATGGCAATTGCCCCTAAAAAACCACGGTAAATAACGGGGTTAAAATTGGCATAAAAGCCGTTCATGCGCGGATATTGTCAGCGCAACTGCCGCAAAATGATAGACTGCCACCACAAAACGTACCGAAATTGCCGTTGTTGGATGAACCCTAAATTACAACCTAAATGACAAATTAACACACAATGCCGCAGTTAAATTTTTCCTAATTGCTTGTTATATAAATACTTACCAGGAATACGCGCATGTCAGCCGCACCAGCCGACTTTATCACTACCCCCCATCAGCCCATCCAAGAATCACAGCCAATTTTGGTGGCAGATCCTCTTGTTGGCAAAATTGATGAACTCATCACCCTTTGCCAAGTGCTGGATCAGCACCGCCGTGAATATCGAGAAACCGCCGAGCGCCTAGCCGACGATAACGCCAACTTGCGCCGAGTTCTGCGTCACACGCACCAACAAATAGAGCAACTCGCCGACCATATCCGGCAGATGGAGGAATAACGCACATGACGATCCAACCCAAGCCCATTACCGTGCGAATCCTCGATAAAGATTACAAAATAGCCTGCCCAGCTGAAGAGCAAGCCATCTTGTTTCGAACCGCCGATTACGTTAACCAAGCCATGCAGCATGTCAAAAAAAATGGCCAAATTCTCAACACCGAACGCGTTGCCGTTTTAGCAGCGCTCAATATCGCGCGTGAATTGATCGAAAATAATGCGCCCCCTATGCCGCCCAGAGATAACACCGCCGAGCTTATCGCCAAAATTGATGCCGCACTTGAGCACATTGAGCACCCTTAAAGTTAATCGAACAGGCCACGAAATTAGTTTAAGAAATTCTGCGCATCAGCCTCGGTAAGAGCGAAAATCACCCCGCCGCTTGACACCCGCAAACAACACGGTATGATGCGCCCCACCTGTGAACAACGGGGCTATAGCTCAGCTGGGAGAGCGCCTGCATGGCATGCAGGAGGTCTGCGGTTCGATCCCGCATAGCTCCACCAATCGATGATTTTAGAACGTCCCACTGAGTTCTAAAATCTTAACTAAACCCGCATTAAACTTAGGTTTGCGGGTTTTTTTATGCCTATAGTATTTCTAGTCGTCCTATTGCAGCGCATCCAT
>DZCK01000015.1 GCA_022730245.1 Halothiobacillus neapolitanus | reverse complement strand
TCGCTTGGATAATTTGATCCGGCGTGGCGGTGGGTTGAGAAGCCATGAGCAACGCGGCAATGCCTGAAACCATGGGGGTCGCCATAGAGGTGCCATTGTACACACTCATCGCGGTGGTGTTTTGCGCCACGGTATCTAAGTTGAATTCGGCGATGAGCGGGCCTGTGGCATTGCCGCTGGCATCGGTGCGCAATTCAAACCCTATGGAACACGTTGCCGCCGCGCATTGATCGACGGGGAAGGGATTCGTGGGTGGGGTTAAGGTGCCGGTGACGGTATCAATGCGGGCGCCCGATGGGAACGGATTTTGGTTGCCCGCGATCACGGCGGTACTCAAAAAATCGCCCGCACCCACAACGCCTTGGCGGTAAAAATTCAAAGCGACATGTTGAACATCGGCACCAAAGCTGAAGGGCGTCCACACCTGATCTACGGTGTTGTTGGCATAGACATTGGTGCCGCCATAGGGAACCGGGTCAACCAAAATTGGCGCGCCGGTTGTCGTGGTGCCATAACCCCAACCTGAGCCTGCGGTGTGGCTTCCCGTCCAGTTCGAAAAATCGGTGGTTTGGCTCGCACCGGCTACGGTACTTAAAATATTGGTGCCCGGTGCGCCCACATCAACGCTGGTTGCGCCATAGTTGGAAAAGCTGGCAAGCCCAAAGGCTTGATCGACCGCCGCCACGCAAATCAGGTTGCTTTGGGTAAAGTTGCAGGGATACGTTGGGGTTTGGTCATTATCCACACCGTTTCCGGCCGCATCACCATTGCCGGCGGCCACAATCACAATCACGCCCTTGCTTTGCGCGTAGGTGATGGCATCTGAAAAAGCCGCATCTAGCGTGCCGCCGCCGGCCAAGCTTAAATTAATAATTTTGGCGCCATGATCGACCGCAAAATTAATGCCCTGCGTGACCGTGGCGGTGGTGCCGCCCGCTGTACTGAGTGAACGAATGGCCATGAGGCTGGCCTTTTGGCATACACCCGACCCCTCAATGCCATTATTACCTTGCGCGCCAATAATGCCGGCCACATGCGTGCCGTGTTGTTCATCACCGGTGCTGGGGTAGGGGTTATTGTCGTTATCGATAAAATCATAACCATGATAAGGATAGGCGCTGCCGCCGTTCCACATATTCGCCGCTAAATCTTGTTGGCTGTAATTGATGCCTTCATCCACCACGGCAACGATGACCGATGAGCAATCGGTCTGATGCTTCCAAGCGGCTTCAATGCCAATATCATCACCCGCGATGCCGGGATTGTTGGTTGAATAATTCGCATTGCTGATGGTTTGGCCGCTATTTTGTAGCGCCCATTGTTGGCCGATTTCTGGATCATTGGTGAGGGCTGTGGCGTGATAAATGTAGTTGGGTTGCACGGTGGCGACTCCCGGCAGCGCGCGCAAACTCGCCATGGCCGAATCGATGGATTCAAAGCCGGGTTTAAGTTCAACCAGGCTGTAACCATTGTGACCAATGGCCGTGACGCGGCTGGCCAGCGTGGCAATAGCCGGTTGGATGCTTTGTGCCGATAATGCGGTGTTGTAGCGAATTAAAACTTGCCCCGGAACTGCCTGAGTGACCACTGCGGTGGCAGGCTGGCTTAAGGGTTTGGCCGCACCCAACTGGCTTGCACGCAGGGTTGCGGCGTTTGTTGTGGTGAGCGCAAAAGCCGAAGGGTTTGCCATTAGGCCTTGGGCGTAGCCTAGAAGGGGAAAGCCCGTGACGGCGAGCGCTAAGGCTGAGGCTAGGGCTAGGGCGTTAAGTTTTTTGGCGGTGTATCGCATCATGACCTTGGCTATCCATCTAATGAGTTTAATTTCTCCCGCAACTTACCCTAAGAACGTTACCCAAAAGTTTCATTTGGTGCGCAAAGATAATGCCCCGTTGGCATAATTTTCCATGCAATGCGGCATGGGCGCGCGATGGGTTTGGCTTAGGGGGCGTTCGCAGAGGGTTGTTCAAAAGGCCGCTCAATGGGCATTTGCGTTGCGCCAAGATGCGGTTTTAAAAAGCTAACTATTTCATCAATATGGTGTTCTATTTCTTCGCTGGCATCATGCTCGCCGGGCAAAATTCTTAAAATCACCTGAGCATGTGGGCGGTTATCAAATAAGGCTTGGGCATCGTCGGGCGGTACGGTGGTGTCTTCACTGCCGTGCATGAGCAGGATGGGGCAGCGGATGCTTTGGATGGTGTTGATGGGCGCAATGGAATCAAAACGGGCGCCAATCACCCATTGCACGTAGTTGAGCACATACCAACCGAGCGGGAAAAAGGGTAGGCCTTTTTCAGCCAGCCAGCGGCGCATCATGCCATCGGGGTGGGCGAATGCGGCAAGGCTTATCACCGCCGCAATGTCGGTGCGGCGCGAGGCGGCGAGCAGGGTGGCCGCCGCCCCGACCGAATGCCCGATCAGCGCGATTTGTTCGTGGATGAGTGCAGGCTGGGTTTTGAGCCAGGCAAGCGTGGCATCCAAATCTTCGGCAAAGCGGGGCATAGAGGAAAAAGTATCGCTATCGCTGCTGCCGTGGTTGCGCGCATCGAACAAAATGACGGTGAATCCGGCCGATTGCAGTGGCCGCGCTAAGGGCAGCATGAGTTCTCGATTCGCGCCCCAACCGTGGGTGATGACAACAACACCGTGGCCGGGTGTGCCCGGCAGCAGCCAGCCATCCAACATGCGCCCGCCTTGGGTCGGGATACGAATATCGTCACCAATCAGCGCTTGCTGGGTGAGCGATTGTGTTATCGGTTCACGCGGGGCCGTTAGGCTTCGGCGCAATCGGCGATTAAACAGAAGTAACCCTAAAATGAAGGCGGCAACGCCGATCAGTACAAAAATTAACAATCTGCGCACAGCAGATTAACCCGTAGATTCTGGCAAGGTTTTAGGCAGGCTGATTTGCACCCGTGTGCCGCCCCCCTCACGCGGTAATATTAAAATATCGCCGCCCATACCGCGCACGATGGCTCTCGCAATTGCGAGCCCTAATCCACTGCCGCCGGTATGCCGCGCGCGCGAGGATTCCAAGCGGACATAGGGCTCAAAAACCCGCTCTCGGTCGGCCTCGCTAATGCCCGGACCCCGATCTTCAATCGAGAGGGTTAAGTGGTCGAACGATTCGTTTAAGCTTAAATCAATGGGGCCATTGCCATACCGCCGTGCGTTTTCGAGGATATTTTGCAGGGCGCGTTGCAAGGCTTGGGGGCGCGTTTTGATGGGTTGTTCGGCATAGCCGTGGCGCTTAATGTGGGCGCCGAGCAGAGCCATGTCTTCACACAGAATATCCAGCAAGGCATTGATGTCAAAAGCCACAATCGGCTCAGAGGGCGTGCCCGCCCGCAAAAAAGCCAGCGTATGGCCGATCATGTCATCCATTTCGGTTAAATCCGCTTCGATTTTTTGTTTGAGCGCATCGTCCGGTAAATGGGTGATGCGCAGGCGAAGACGGGTAATGGGCAGGCGTAAATCATGCGAGACCCCTGCCAGAGCTTGGCCACGGGCTTCTATCATGCGTTTAATATCGTTTTGCATTTGATTGAACGCCCGCGCGGCACGAGCAACTTCACGCGGGCCCTGTTCACTGAGCGGGGCTTGATCGAGATGTTTGGGTAGCTGGGTTGCGGCAATGACGAGGGCATCGAGCGGGCGGGTGAGTCGTCGCACAACAAAGCCTATGCCGACAATCACTAAAACGCCAAGCAATAAAAGCCAGCTCATCGTTCGAAACGGCCATTTAATGGGCGGGGGGAGGGCGTGACGCAGTGTGAGCACACTGCCATCATCTAGCCTTGCTTGAATGAGTAAAAAGCGCTCCTCGTGCGGCGCGGGCAAGGGTTTGATTTGCCAAGGATGAGTGCGTGCCCACAGGGGCGCGGGGAGTTCAAGTTGTTCGCTGGCTAGGGTATCAAGCTCGAATGGGCGTCTTGGGTAATCTTCCCATTGCACGGCGAACACTTGCAGCGGAATGGGCGTTAGCAAAGCTTTACGGAGCCGGGCGGCGAATATTTCGCTGGCTTGGTTGATGCGATCATTTTGAGGGTGTTGTCCGGGTTCGCGCCAGACTTGTCGTGAAAGTAGCCGAGTGGGTGGCGCGCTCAACCAGCGTGCCAGTTGGCGTCGTTCAAAGGGGGTGGCTTCATTTTGAATTTGGATGATTTGGGCGATGCGTTGCACCGCATAATCGCCCAGCAGGCGGTCGCCTAAGCGCGCACGGTCGGTGAGCAGCAAGCTTAAACTTAACGTAAAGGCGGCCACAATGCCCAAGACTAAGGCCAACAAAATTTGGCCAAAAAGGCTCTTAGGCAGAATATTCATTGAGGCTCGTGTGGCTTCGTGCCTTAAATGAGCGCGGCTTGGTTTGTGCGCTGCGCTGTGGGGTGCTGTGCGCAAATGGTTTTATTCCGGGCGACCGAGCGGCGCTGGGGTTGGTTGGGTGGTAATGAGCATATACCCTTCATTTCGAATGGTTTTAATGAGGGTGGGCTCACGGGCATCATCCCCTAAGCGGCGGCGTAGGCGGCTCATCATGACATCGATGGTGCGGTCGAGCGGATCGGCATCACGTCCGGCTAAGGCATCCATCAGCTGATCGCGGGATAACACATGGTTCGGATGCTCTGCTAACGCTTTGAGTAAACGAAATTCACCGGTTGAAAGCGGGGTGACGACCTGATCGACACCCACGAGGTGCCGCGCGGCTAAATCGAGTGTCCAGCCGCCGAAATACAAATTTCGCACCGTGCTGCTTTGCCCCTGCTGCTCGACCCTGCGAAAAATACTGCGGATGCGCGCCAGCAATTCCCGGGGGTGAAATGGTTTGGGCAAGTAATCATCGGCGCCCATCTCGAGACCAATAATTCGATCCATCTCATCGCCCCTTGCGGTGAGCATCAAGATAGGCGTGCTCATGCGAGCGCGCACGTTGCGGCAGAGCGTTAAGCCATCATCACCGGGCAACATCACATCTAAAATAATGAGGTCGATCGGTGTGTCGGCTAAACGAGCCCATAAATCACTGCCGTCGGCCGCTTCGATCACAAGATAACCTTGCTCGCTTAAATACGCGTGCAATAGGGCGCGTAAATCTGGGTCATCATCGACAACCAATAGCGTTTTCATGCGGGCGAATCCTCTGCTCAATCAATTAGCCCTTATCTTAGCCGAGTGGCGGCAGAGAACCGCGACTTAACTGCGGTAAATAACAAAATACCCACACGCGGTTTACATAAGGCGCGCAAATTGCAATGCCGTGTTTACCTTCGATTGGTTTAATGCACACCGTACTGAGATGTTTCTAGTTTTTATTGAGAGGTTCAGCATGAACAATCGCAAATCTGCAAATGTATTGTCGCCCCTTGCCGATCGGCCGCAAATGCACCGCGTCACCTTAATTGCCATGGGCGTTATTGCCCTATTTGCTGTGGGCATGAACATCAGCCGAGCGGACACCCCCATCGCGCCGCCCGGCGTAACCGCACAACCCAGCACCGCCCCCGACATGCAGCACCGCATGAACGCCGAAAAAATGGCCAAAATGCGCGAACGTCGCAAGGCGCATGTGGAGCAAGAGTTGGATGCCATGTCTAATCGTTTGGAAATTACAGCCAGTGAACAGCCCGTATGGGATCAATACAAAGCTGCGCGCATGGGGTTGTTGCCCGATCAAATGCCCGGCATGAAGCACCCCATGAATGCAGCAGATAGGGCGCAAATGCGGGCTGAACGGGCGGAGCAGATGGCAAAAAAACTGAGCGTATTAAGTATAGCGACAACCCAGCTACGCGCCGCACTAGCCCCAAACCAACAGCAGGTGCTGGATGAAATGGCACATAATTGGCGCGGTAAAATGCAGAATCGTCACAACGAGGCGCGCGCATTCAAGCATTCTTAATGCGATGGTGAAATAAATCCAACCCACCTACCATGGTGGGTTTTTCATTTTTGCACCGTGCGTGCGAGCAACCAATTTAATCTCTGGTTATTTGCGCTTTGAAGCCCCCTCGGTTGAAGGCGTGGACTCTTATGACTCTGGCGATTGGGTCGCGGCGGTTGATGCCGACAGGTTCTTTGAAATTTTAGGCTGCATTGAGCGTTTTGAGAAATAATTACGTTTGAAACGGTAGAATCACTCGCGCATGCCGCACTCTATGTGCGCGGTGCGCTGATTGCGCTCTTTACACCGATGTCGAGTTAACGCGTGCCACTCTGATTTTAGAGGGTAAGCGCTTGGGTTTGCCCAGGCCGGCTGAGCCGCGTCGTCTGGAGAAACGCACTGCCATCACGCGGCTGGGCACTGGAAAAGCCGATGACGAAACTTTAAAACGATGAGGGCAGGAGGTTGTATGAATCCCATTTCTAACCTGAGCGATAATCGTCTGCTTTCCACAGGCATGGTTGCCTTGTTGGCCGCCCAATTTTTATCGGCAATGGCGGATAACTTGCTCTTTGTGGCTGCCATCGCGTTGCTTAAAACCGTGCGTGGTGGTGACGCGTTGTTGCCGGTGCTGCAAATGGTGTTTGTTTTCGCCTTCATTGGATTAGCACCATTTGTCGGGCCATTTGCCGATGGGTTCTCCAAAGGGCGGGTGATGTTTTATGCCAATTTCATCAAATTAGCCGGTGCGGGTTTAATTTTATTCGGCGGCAATCCCCTCTTGGGCTACGCGATAGTGGGTATCGGTGCGGCTATTTATTCGCCCGCAAAATATGGCATTCTCACCCAATTAGTGCCTCCAGATAAATTAGTAAAAGCCAATGGTTTGCTTGAAAGCTCAACCATTGTTGCCATTTTGCTAGGCGTTTTGGTCGGCGGGTATTTAGCCGATTTATCGATATCTCTTGCCATCGGCGTTGCTGCAGGGCTGTATGTTTTGGCTGCCGTGGCCAATTTAGCCATTCCCCGCTTGCCGTGCATTCGAGCACTATCGGCACACGATGTTCGCCAAATGCCGCGTATGTTTGGGCAAAACATAGCCACACTATGGCGCAACACCGATGCGCGGTTCTCCATTTTAGGAACCAGTGTTTTTTGGGGCATGGGCTCAACTTTGCGCTTGCTGCTGTTTGCTTGGGTGCCGGTCGCCCTGGGTTTACTCGATAATCAAGCCCCTGCTAATTTAATGGGCGTTGTATCTATCGGCATTGTTGTGGGTGCGGCTTTTGCCGCTGTCAGCGTGCAACTTGAACGCGTTAACAGAGCCTTGTGGGGTGGCTTGGCATTAGGGCCGCTTGTGTTCATGCTCGCCCCATTGCATCACTTTGAGTTGGCCGCTGCGGTGTTATTTGGGGTGGGTATGGCTGGCGGTTTTTTTGTAGTGCCGTTAAATGCGCTATTGCAAGAGCGCGGTACAGAAACAATCGGCGCAGGGCGCACGCTGGCCGTGCAAAATCTATTTGAAAATACCGCCATGCTGCTCATGGCTGGCATCTATTTTGGTTTAACTGCAGTCGGGTTGTCTGCCGTGTCGGTCGCTTATGGCTTTGGCGTTATTGTGCTGATGGCTATGTTGCTCATTGGGGTAAATCGCCTGCGGGTTCAACCCATCACCCCAATGGATTAATGCCCGCACCCCGCAGCAAGCGGGCGGTGGCAATTAAAGGCAAACCCATAATGGCGGTGGGGTCGCAAGAATGCATCGATTCGAGTAGCGATATGCCAAGCCCTTCTGATTTCATGCTGCCAGCGCAATCAAAAGGACGTTCTTGCGCGATATAGCGGGAAATTTCTGCGTCTGTTAAGTCGCGCATTTGTGCCGTTACCGTCTCAAAACTGGTTTGAATGCAGCCCTGGGTATCGATAACCGCCACGGCCACATGAAATAAAATGGATTGCCCCGACATCATGCGCAGTTGCGTGAAGGCTTGTTCGGCGGAATGCGGCTTGCCCACAATTTTGTTTTCGAAAGCAACCAATTGATCGGAGCCAATGATTACCGCCTGCGGATGCCGCAAAGCAACGGTATGAGCTTTTTGCTGCGCTAAGCGCAAACACGCCGCCGCCGCATTTTCACCCGCCTGCACCTGCTCGTTAATCTCAGGTTTATCGATTTGATACGGTATTTTAAGCCGATCAAGCAAGGCGCGGCGGGTAATCGACGAGGATGCGAGAATCAAAGTGGGGGGTTTTTGCATAATCATTTTGCGTGCCAAGCAATAAATCGCTAATATTATACGATTCTGGTCTGGCATTTTGATTTGTTCTTGCCGCACTGCTTTGTAAGCTGCTATTTAAGCGTTCGAGAAAGGCTGAGTTCATTGGGTAAAAGTGCAAACAACGCAGATTCTGCGCTCAAAGCGGGTGTGCCTGCGATTGAGTCAGGGGAAGTGCTGGTGCAGTCAGCGGCCAGCCTGCCGGATTTATTCGTGCGGGCCTCCTGCGATAGCGAGCGCGTGTTTCGCGGCGCGGTGCGCCTAGGGGATTTGCCTCGGCTGGTGCAATGGGTGCCCTGTGATGAACCTGGCACGTTGCTTGTATTCTCGTTGCGGTTCTTTAGAGATGCGGGGCGAGATTTACTGGCAGAAATCTCAGTGCACACATCGGTGCAAATGGATTGCGCCCGCTGCTTGAAGCCTATGACCTTACCTCTGGTGAGTTCATCGGTATTGCATTTTGTGTACAACGATGAGCAGGCGCAGCATGTGATTGAAGCGCGCGAGCCTATTTTAATTGACGCAGAAGGCAGTATCGCTATCGCAGCTTTGCTTGAAGAAGAAGTTTTAATGGCGCTACCGCCAGTTGCCATGCATTCGCATCAGTGTCGTCCGGCATGGCAGGAAGTGGCGCCGGATGATGCACTGCCCACGGCGCCCGCTGCCATCCGGTTAAATCCGTTTGCGGCTTTGGCAAAGCAGTGGCAAAAGCCGGGGTTGGCTGCCCAAAATGGTGCGATCGAAAAGTCGGAACCAGGGGGCGATGAGTAAAATTTCTCGTAACCCGTAATAACCAAGGGGTTGCGTGTTTGGTTTAGCGCCTTGTGTCGCATAAGGCGCAATTTTTAGTGTTAGGAGTTTAAAAAATGGCTGTTCAGCAAAACAAAAAAAGTCGCGCCCGTCGTGATACCCGTCGCGCCCATGATGCGTTGACAAAACCCACCTTATCAATTGATGCGACCAGCGGTGAAACCCACCGCCGTCATCAAGTGACGGCTGATGGTTTTTATCGTGGTCGTCGTGTTATTGCCGAAAAAACCACTACCGAAGCTTAATTAACTAAGCTCGGTGATGGCGCAGGACTAAACTAACCTTGCGTGCTTACGTGCGCAGGGTTTTTGTTTTAGCTGATTATTTAACTCTAAACGCTAGGCAACGTCTTGGCGTTTCGACTTATTCCCCAAAGAAT
The DNA here is from genome assembly GCA_022730245.1 of Halothiobacillus neapolitanus. GTDB lineage: Bacteria > Pseudomonadota > Gammaproteobacteria > Halothiobacillales > Halothiobacillaceae > Halothiobacillus > Halothiobacillus neapolitanus_A. The sequence continues at coordinate 14,928 of DZCK01000015.1, read as the reverse complement.
AAAAGCATTTGATGAGGCTTAGCGTTGTCCATGAAGGCACAGATCGCGATTGATATGATGGGCGGCGATCATGGCCTGCCGGTCACCCTGGCCGCTGCGGCGCGTTTTTTAAACGAACGGCCCCATGTAACTACTCTATTGGTGGGCGATGAGACCTTGTTGCGTGCGCAATTGGCAAATTATCGCTTGGTTGAGGGTGAGCGCGTGGTGATTGTGCACGCGCCTGAAATTGTCGCGATGGGAGAGTCGCCAGCCGTTGCGCTGCGCACTAAGAAAAAATCCTCTATGCGTGTTGCGATTGATTGCGTGCGTGATGGGTCGGCGCAGGCGGCCGTGAGTGCGGGTAACACGGGTGCTCTCATGGCAACGGCTAAGTTTGTGTTAAAAATGCTGCCTGGTATTGAGCGCCCTGCTATTTGCACTGCTTTGCCCAACCGTAAAGGCCATACCCATGTGCTGGATTTGGGCGCAAATGTGGAATGTAATGCCGATCATTTGTTCCAGTTCGCCGTTATGGGCTCAGTATTAGTTGAAGCGTACGATGATAACCCTTCGCCGCGTGTTGGCCTACTGAACGTGGGTGCCGAGGCGATTAAAGGTAATGATACGGTTAAAGCCGCCGCCGCTTTATTAGCCGAAGGCCCCATTAATTATATTGGCTTTGTTGAAGGCGATGATATTTACAAAGGCGATGTGGATGTGGTGGTTTGCGATGGTTTTGTCGGCAATGTGGCTTTAAAAACCAGTGAAGGTTTAGCCAAAATGATGACGCAGTTTTTGCGTGAGGAATTTAGTCGCAGTTTGTTGTCAAAACTGGCGGCTGTTATTGCCATGCCGGTGTTAAAGCGCCTAAAAAAGCGGCTTGATCCGGGGCGGTATAACGGCGCTAGTTTTTTGGGTTTGCAGGGTATCGTGATTAAAAGCCATGGCGGTGCCGATGTGGCAGCGTTTACCAGCGCGTTGAATGTGGCTTTGCGTGAGATTGAAAAAGACGTTCCTCGGCGAATTGATTTACGTTTGGGGCAATTGTTAAATGAGAAGGAATTAGCATGATTCATGCGCGCATTACCGGCACAGGCAGTTATTTGCCTGAGCGGATTTTGACTAATCAGGAATTGGAGCAGATGGTCGAAACCTCCGATCTTTGGATTCGGGAGCGAACCGGCATCGAGCAGCGTCATATTGCCGCCAAAGATCAACTCACCTCAGATTTAGCGGAACCTGCGGCGCGGCGCGCGTTAGCGGCAGCCGGAAAAACGCCGGCGGATGTCGATTTGCTGATTGTGGCGACCACTACCCCGGATCGAATTTTCCCTTCAACAGCTTGTTTATTGCAGCAAAAGCTTGGGATTCATGGATCGCCGGCCTTTGATATTCAAGCAGTTTGCACGGGTTTTGTGTATGCCTTAAGTGTGGCGGACAAGTTTATCCAAACCGGTGCGGCCAAATGCGCGCTGGTGATTGGGGCTGAAACCTTATCGCGTATTGTCAATTGGAACGATCGGGGTACCTGCGTGCTGTTTGCCGATGGCGCGGGTGCTGTCGTGCTGGAAGCCAGTGATACCCCGGGCATTATTAGCACCCATATTCATGCCGATGGTGCTTATGAGTCGCTTCTGACTACGGTAAAACCCAGTGCGGAGAATGATTTAAATCCTGCGCATTTGGCCGATGGCACGGCATTTATCGAAATGAAGGGCAATGAAGTGTTCAAAATCGCGGTGAATACTTTAGGTCGAATTGTGGATGAGACCTTAGATGCGGCAGGCTTAACGGCCGCAGATATTGATTGGCTGGTGCCTCATCAAGCCAATATCCGCATTATCCAAGCCACGGCGCGTAAATTGGATTTACCCATGGAGCGGGTCGTGGTCACGGTGAATACGCATGGCAACACCTCGGCGGCTTCGGTGCCGCTGGCATTGGATACAGCCGTGCGCGATGGTCGCATTAAGCGGGGCGATACCATTTTATTGGAAGCGTTTGGCGGGGGCTTTACTTGGGGCTCTGCGCTCATTCGCTATTAGTACGTTTGTGACCGCAGTGGATTGACCTATTTCAAAGAGCGAGGCGTTTTATGGCACGAGAAATAGAGCGTAAGTTTCTGTTAAGTAATGAGCAATGGCGCTCAGAAGTGTCATTAACTCAGCATCTAGCTCAAGGGTATTTAACGACCTTGAGCGCGGGCGCGCGGGCTTCAGTTCGGGTGCGAATCGCGGCGGATTCGGCTTATCTCAATATTAAAAGCATGACCCTTGGCATGGCGCGCGATGAATTTGAATACCCAATTCCCTTGGCCGATGCGGCGCATATGCTGGCGCAATTGTGCTCGGGTGCCGTGATTGAAAAATATCGTCATCACGTTCATTTTGGCGGTTTATTATGGGAAATTGATGAGTTTTTAGGCGCGAACGCCGGTTTAATCGTAGCCGAGGTTGAGCTTGAGTCAGAGTCGCAAGAGATTCAGTGCCCCGCTTGGATTGGACCGGAAGTGACCGCCGATCGCCGTTATTACAATGTATCGCTGGTTGCGAACCCCTACCAAAATTGGCCGACATCATGAGCCAATTTAACGCCAGAACGCCGCGCTGCTTTAATGGGGGCATGGCTCAATGATTCGGGTGATGATTATTGATGACCACACCATGGTGCGCAAAGCCTTAGCGCATCTGCTTAGTAGCGTGCCGGAAATCGGCGTGACTGCGGAGGCCGATAGTGGTGAAACGGCGCTGGCACTGCTTAAAACTGAAACGGTTGATGTGGTTTTATGTGATATTCACATGCCGGGCATGGGTGGCCTTGAAGCCATTCGGCGCATTCAGGCGCGCTATGCGCATATTGGCTTAATTGCGGTGACCGCTGAGGCGGATGCGGCTTTGGCCCGTTCCGTTTTAGAGGCGGGCGTGCATGGTTATGTCACCAAAGATGCCCCCCCTCAAGAGCTCATCACCGCCATTGAACATGCGCAACATAAAATCCGTTTTATTTCCTCGCGAATTGCGCAAGAAATCGCTCTGCAATCGATGCGCAAAACAGCCGACCCCTTCGACAGCTTGTCGAGCCGGGAGCAGCAAGTTTTAATGATGATTTTGGAAGGTAAAACCAACCAATTTATCTCCGATGTGCTCTGCGTTAGCCCCAAAACCGTGAGCACCTACAAGGTTCGCCTGCAGGAAAAACTGGGCGTGAATAACGATATTGAGTTATTGCGTTTGGCAGTTAAGTCTGGGCGGGTTGTTTTAAGCGAATGACCGATTCGGCGGCGCCGTTGGATTTTTTTGCACCGCAATCAGCGGCGGGTACTGAATTTGATGCCGCTGGTTTTCTTAAGTCGGTGAGCGAGCGTCCGGGGGTTTACCGGATGTTTGATGCCACCGATACCGTCATTTATGTCGGCAAAGCCCGCAATCTCAAAGCGCGGTTATCGAGCTATTTTCGCGGGCAGCAATCGCTTAAAACCCAAGCCTTGGTTCGCCATATTGCCCAGATTGAAACCACGGTCACCCAAACCGAATCTGAAGCGCTCTTGCTGGAAATTAATCTGATTAAAGCGCATCGCCCGCGCTACAACATTTTGCTGCGGGATGATAAAAGTTATCCGTGGATTTATGTGGCCACCGATCAAGATTTTCCGCGTTTGGCCTACCATCGGGGCACGCGCAAACGCGCGGGGCGCTACTTTGGCCCGTATAGCGCACCCAGCGCTGTGCGAGAAACGCTTATTCTGCTGGAAAAAGTATTCAAAGTTCGGCAATGCGAAGACAGTTTTTTTCGCAGCCGCAGCAGACCCTGCTTGCAATACCAAATTGGCCGATGCAAGGCACCGTGTGTGGGTTATGTGCCGCTTGCGGAATATGGCCAAGATGTGGCCGATACGATCGCTTTTTTAAGTGGTCGCAGCCAAAGTTTAGTTGAGCAACTCGTGGCGCGGATGGAACAGGCCGCCCACACGCTGGATTTTGAGCAAGCGGCTACGCTGCGCGATCAAATCGGCCAGCTGCGCGCCATTAGCCAGCAGCAATCCATTACCGGATTAAGCGGCGATGCGGATGTGATTGCCGCCGTGCGGGTGATGAATCTGGATGTGGTTGCGGTTTCAACCATTCGTGATGGTCGCCACTTGGGCACCCGTTCTTATTTTCCTCAAGTGCCTGCAACCAGTGAAACCGCCGAGATTATGAGTGCTTTTTTGGGCCAGTATTATGCCGAGCGGGAGGCGCCGCCGCAGATTTTGTGCTCAGAATTGCCGCAAGATGCGGATTTTTTAGCCGATGTACTGTCAGGCAGCGCCAAGCGCCGAGTGGCCATCACCCAGCCGAAACGGGGCAAAGCGCGAGAATGGTTAGATCAAACCCAGAGCAACGCCAGCCAAGCCGCCGAAGAGCGTTTAGCCAGCCGTGTGGGCTTAGATGCGCGCTTTGCGGCTTTGCGCGAGGTGACCGGCTTATCGTTGATTAATCGAATTGAATGCTTTGATATTTCACACACACAGGGCGAGTTTACCGTGGCTTCGTGCGTGGTTTTCGGGGTGGATGGCGCGCAAAAAGATCAATACCGGCGTTATTCAATTGAGGGGATTACACCCGGCGATGATTATGCGGCCATGCACCAAGTGTTGCTGCGACGGTTTGGCCGAGCCCAGCGCGAAGGCGGCATTTTGCCCGATGTGTTGTTGATTGATGGGGGTGCCGGGCAAGTGGCGCAAGCGCAAGCGGTGCTCGATGAGCTGGGTATTGCCACCCAAGGCGTGGATAGTGTGTATCTTTTAGGCGTGGCTAAGGGCGTTGCGCGCAAAGCGGGTGAGGAGCGGTTAATTCGGCCAAAAAATGCGGATGGCAGCGGGGGCGAGGAACGCAAACTGAGTCCGCATGATCCGGCGCTGCACCTGATTGCGCAAGTGCGGGATGAAGCGCATCGGTTTGCGATAGCCGGTCACCGGGCTCGGCGACAAAAAGCCCAAACACAGTCTGATCTTGAGAAAATTCCTGGGGTTGGCGCCAAGCGCAGGCAAGCATTACTCAAGCAGTTTGGCGGATTGCGCGGGCTGCGCGGTGCGAGCGTGGCAGAATTATCCAAGGTATCGGGGATTTCCCATGCGCTGGCGGTAGAAATACACGCTTGGCTCCACGAGGGTGCCGCTGCACCTTAAGTTGGCTCGGTGTGAGTGGCTTTGGCTTCTTTGAGTTTATTATTCTACAAATCAAAAGGTTGTTATAAATTGCTGCGTTTTTTTATCAATAAATGGCGCCTGCCTTTGTGGAAAATTCTACCGAGCCTATTGCTCGCAACGGGGTTTGCTTGGGGGGGCATGTTGCCGGCATTCGCGGTGAGCTCACTCGTTCCGACCGAGACAAACACGCCCGCAGTGCCGACGCTAACGGCAAATGATTTCGCTACGTTATCTAAAATGCTTGAAAATCCTGAGGCGCGTGCTGCGTTGATTCATCAGCTCAACGCGCTCTCAAAGCAAGCCGCTGAAGCCAAGGGCGGCGGGGGCTTGCCTGTGTCCTCAGAACCGCCAACCATGACGAATCAGCTAGCGCTTGATACATCGGGCTCGTTTAAATGGTTGGTGCAAACCGTGACGGAGAGTAGCCGCCGCATCGATCATTTATGGCGCAATCCTTGGTTCGTTTTTAACCCAGATCAATTCTGGCAAGGCGCATGGCGCATGGCGGTGCTGTTCGTTCTCGTTTATGCGCTTTTGTTTGGCGCCATCCAGCTCTTGCGGCCGATTTCATCGAAAATGGCAGATTGGTCTGAAGGTGCCTCAAAACGACAGCATTTAATTCGGGCATTGTTGTCGCTGGCGAGCTTGGGTGCGTTGGGTTTTGGCATTTTGGCGCTGATTTATATGCTGGGAAACGCCGTGTCGGTTGGGCTTGCCGAAAATAATCCGCAGGCATTGTGGCTGCAATCCCTGTTTTTAAATGCTTTTTTGGTGTTGGAATCTGCGCGCTTGCTGCTGCGGATGATTTTATCGCCCTCTTATTCTTGCCTGCGACTTTTTGCGATTAGCGCCCCGATCGCTAAGTTTTGGACCAATCGAATGACCGTGTTGCTGATGAGCTTGGGCTACGGATTGATGTTTGCCGTGCCCGTTATCCGCCGAACCATGGGGGCGGATGTGACGCAGCTCTTGGTTTGGTGTTTAGCGGTATTTGGATTAGCGCTAAGTTTGGCTTCTATTTTGCAACAGAGAACCGCTATTCGAGCGGCATTGCTGCGCGGGGCTGATCGGCAAGGCACGGGATTGGTCAGTTGGTTGCTGGTTGTTATGGCGCATTCATGGCATTTGATAACGATGGGTTACATCGCGATGGTGTTTTTGGTGGGGTTAACGCGCCCCAATGATGCCTTGCCTTTTATTGCCGAAGCCAGTGGATACACCGTGTTAGCTATTACAGGCGGCTTGCTGCTTTCCGCTATTTTAACGCAAATTTTTGGGAGCGGGGTGCACCTAAAAGAGCATCATCGCCGCCGTGTACCCATGTTAGAGCGGCGGTTAAACGCCTATTTACCCTGGTTTTTACGCTTAATTCGGTTATTGATTTTAATGGTCAGCGTGGGGGTGATTCTATCTGTTTGGCATATTGCCGATATGTTCACATGGCTGGGGTCTAAGGCGGGGCAGGGGCTTTTAACCACGGTGGTCGATGTTTTATTTCTGGTGATAACCGCAGTTTTACTTTGGTTATTTGTGGCCAGTTTAATTGAGGCCAAGCTTAATAGTGAGCGCAACCACATGCCCTCGGCGCGGGTGCAAACTTTGCTCAGCTTGTTTCGCAATGCGGTTGCTATCGCGCTGGTTACCGTTACGGCCATGATGGTGCTCTCAGAGCTCGGTGTAAATATTGGCCCGTTATTAGCGGGGGCGGGTGTGCTGGGCTTGGCTATCGGGTTTGGGGCGCAAAAGCTCGTGCAGGATGTGATTACCGGCGTTTTTATTCAGCTTGAAAATGCAATTAACAAAGGCGATACGGTGAGTGTGGGCGGCATTACGGGCACGGCGGAAAATTTATCGATTCGCTCGGTAGGGATTCGGGATATGTCGGGTACTTATCATATCGTACCGTTCTCATCGGTCACCGTGGTATCCAATTACATGCGCGGTTTTGCGTTTCATAAAGCGGAATATGGTATTGGTTATGCCGATGATATTGACCAAGCCACTGCGCAGCTTCGGGCGGCCTTCGATGAGCTAATGCAAGATCCAAATGTAAAAGACAAAATTCTTGAGCCAATTCAAGTGCCGGGTGTGACTGAGTTAGGCGCAAGTTCTGTCAATATTCGCGTGCTAATCAAAACCACGCCTGGCGACCAATGGACCGTGGGGCGCGCTTATAATCGCTTGGTTAAAATTTATTTTGATAAATCGGGTATTGAAATTCCGTTTCCGCAAAGCACAATTCATTTTGCAATCGATGAACCTAATCCACTCATTGAGGCAAAAAATAAGCAATCTCTGGCTGCCGATGAGGCAAAAAAATCAGCGTCTACGGTGGCTTCGCCGCGTGATGAGGTGCGCGATCAGGAGCAAGGGAAGCATTAAGCCCGCAACAGCGTGGCTGGTGGCAATCCACGGCAAGCTTGGCTCAAAACTCACATATAAAATTAGGGGCGCAGAGAGCAAAAGCAAACCCGTGAGTATGAATAGGCCCATGCCTGAGATGCGCCGTTCTTGCCGTAACCACCCTGCGCGGGCGTGCACCAGCCACACGGCGCCAATCAAGAGCAACAGCAGCAAGCCCCCCAGCACATGGGCGGCCGTTATCAGTGTGCGGGTCATACCCGAGGGGCTCCAAGGCAGCTCAATTTCCCACTGAAATGTAAGTAACAACGGCCACAGGGCGAGCCCTGTGAGCACAGCCAATAGAAATACCCCCATCAAAGTGGGGGCAAACCAATCGGGGTAACCCTGCTGTTTGAATTTAGCCCACATGGTAGGCCATCTGATTCCGTGGATGATTTAAAGCCTCGGTGCCCACATGGCTTGAGCTTAATAATTCCCCGCCTAGTTTTTGCACCCAAGCTGCGGCCTGATCGGGGGCAGATGCGCTGGCTACTTTGGTTAAGGCATCTGCTCGCCAAGCCTGCGGCGCGATAACCGTCCAATGGCCATGCGCTATGATTTTTTGTTGCGCCATTAATTGGGCTGGGTAGCGCTCGCAATCCAGCCCGGCTGCCGAGGTGGCGCAAGCGCCATTCTGCAAAGCGCCTAAAGTGGTGCCGCCAAGCGCCTTAGCTAGGTTTATGGCTTGCGGCGCGCCATAACAACGCCAATCGCCCCCTGCGTTAACAACCGCTTGGGTGATACCCAGCTGGCGCAACCGCGCGATGGCACGATCCACCGCGTAACCTTTGGCAATGCCATCGAGGGTAATTAATACGGCGCGGCGGCGGCGGACCTTTAAGCCTAATACTTCAAGATCATCAGCCGACCCGGCTGGGATAAATTCACACCCATGATCGGGTAATTTACCCAGTTCAACTAAGGCGCCACCAATCGTTGGGTTGAAGCGATGCGCGCTTTCTAAGGTGATTTTTTTGGCTAAACACAGCACGCGTGCCGTCCACGGATGCACGGTGATGGGAAAGTGCGCTCGATTCAGCCGCGATAATTCGCTATCTACGGCGTGAAAGCTCATTAAATATTCAACTTGTGCCATATCTCGATAAGCTGCCTCAACGGCGCGTTCAATGCGAGAATCTGGCAATGCGGCTGAGGCCGTAATTTCGACAAATGTCCCTAATGCGGGGCGCAGCCGCCGAATGTGCCGAATCATTTTGCGGGTGCGAGCGGTAAAAGCGCCACTTGCTGCAAGGCCAGCAAGCGCTTAACGCCATTGGTAATATTGCGGCAAGAAAGGCTCGCGCCGCTAATGTTTTGAATATCCTCGCCTAAATCAAGCTTATCGTGCAAAGTTTTGCCTAAAAACTGGCTACGCCAAGTTGCCTCACGGACTTGGCCGCCATAGGTTTCCAAATACGCCATAATTTCAATGCCCAGCACATGGCCATCGGGCGAGAGTGCGGCGGCATAACGAATAAACTCGTGCTTACCGATAACCCGATCCTCAATGTACCAGCCGATAAACACGCCGTTTTTTTCAACACGCCAAACCGGTTGCGCAGCCCAGCGTTGTTTCACATCTGAGAGCGCCTTGATTTTGTCGCGTTCGGAATCGGTAAGGGTTAGTTTTGCATCAACAAAAGCGGTTGCCGAAGAAAAAAGCGCCCGCTGTGCGCCAGCGGTATCAAAATATTCACTCGCCTGTGCAACCGGTATCACGAGGGGCGCAAGCAAAATAAATGGGGCATAGCGCATAATCTATTTCCTAAAAGTTGTAACCGACTTTCAAACGAACTTCGTTTTTGGTTTTTTCAATCAGATGCAGGCTGGTGTCCTGTTGATTGATGTATTGCTCCCTGCCACCCTTGAGTTGCCTGAAGAAGGTTAAGGTTGCCCACCATTTGTTGCTTCCATAGTGCAGGCTCGGCCCCGCAAACCAGCTATATCTTTCCTGCCCCACTTCGGTTTCAAACTCGGATTGATATTGCGTTTCTACACCGATGAACCAGTTCGGCACGAAGCGATAGGAAAGCCCAGCGCCGGCCGTTAGTTCGATTTCCATTTCCGGATCGGTTGGCCATTCAAAGGAGGCGTTCGGGTCTCCCGTTAACTGTTGTATCGAATGATCCGCACGGGCTTGCTTGCTCGCACTTAGGGGGGCTCGGTCTGCATAAGTGGCTTCTAGCCCGAGATTGCCGACGGCGATCAGTTGACCATCCAGAAAATACTTTTGTAGTTGGAGGCCGGTCTCAGCTGAGGTAGTGTCTTTGTCTAAACCAGAATGGGGATCAAGCACTGAATGCGTTAGCTCGAATGTGGCGGAAAGACCGACTGGATCAAGAGCCGGAGACAGGAAATTGTATTTGGCTTTGGCCTCAATACCGGAAAACTTCAATCCATAAGACTCAGCGCCGGGGAGATAGGCATCGATCACCAAACCGCTGGTATCGATGGATTGTCCGAGGAGTGCTAATGAAGTGGTGAATTTGGATGTTACGCCATATTCATACTCCAGTTGAAAGTCGTAGGCGCTGTATGACCCTTGGCCTTTGTCCCAGCGGTGTGTCGTCCATAAATAAACCTCTGAACTGCCCTCGGGCAACGTTTCCGCCCCAGAGATATAACCAAACAGATTCTCATCCGCTTCAGCACGCTCCATCATCGGAGGGCAAAAAACACCAAAGAACCCCAAAGAGGTCGCGAACAATAAAGAAGAACGATTAATTACTTGCATGAATACCAACTCTCAAGGCAAAGGTTAACGATAACCATTCGCATTATCTGTGTGAATTTACCTATGTCAACAGAAATTTATCAAATTGTTGCAAGCAAATTTAAGCACCTTAAGCCAGCTAAATAAGCAAAAATGGTATGCGGTAACGATTTAATTTTTTTAAACTATTGATTTTTAAGTTTAAAAAATAAAGAAACATCGCCTATTGTGTAAGCGCAATGCGATGGGTTGACGATTGTGTAGTCAGCGATACACTAGGTTGAATGTGGCAGAAATCATTGGCGAACCAAACATGGGCAGCGCATCACTGTCACAAAAACTTCATATCATTGTCATGAAGTGTCATTTTTGGATTGAGATACTTCAAATCAGCTCGCAATTGGTTGCGGCTAAGATTTTCACACCCAAAACTGTTATGGAGAAATTCCTGATGAAATTGAATAAGAAATTGATCGCGAGTGCGATTGTTGCAGCTGCCGCTGCCTTTTCTATCTCAGCACAAGCTGAAGGCGTAAACAAAATCACGGGCGCTGGCTCATCTTTTGCCTACCCAATCATCTCTAAATGGGCAACAGCCTATAACAAAGAAAAAGGCGTTGAAGTTAATTATCAATCCGTAGGTTCGGGTGCTGGTATCAAGCAAGTAATTGCTAAAACAGTAAATTTTGGTGCCTCTGATGCGCCAATGTCTGTTGAAGACCTTGAGAAAAATGGCCTGACACAGTGGCCTTTAATTATGGGCGGCATCGTTGTTGTGGCTAACTTGCCAGATACCAAAGGTGGCGAACTCGTTATTGATGGCACCGTACTTTCGGACATCATGATGGGTAAAATTACTAAGTGGAATGATCCCGCGCTTGAAAAACTGAATCCAGGCAAAAAATTTCCCGATATGGATATCACCGTTGTGCATCGCTCAGATGCCTCTGGCACCACCGCGATTTTCACCAACTACTTGGCTAAAGTTAGCCCAGAGTGGAAAGAGAAAGTGGGCGAGGGCACAACGGTTAACTGGTTGTCTAAAGGTAACTTGGGCGGCAAAGGTAACGAAGGCGTTGCTTCGTACACCGATCGTATCAAAGGTTCAATTGGCTATGTTGAATATGCCTACGCTTTGCAAAACAAGCTGCCGTATATGGATATGATCAACAGCGCCGGCAAGCGCGTCGCCCCAACCATGGAAACATTTGGCGCTGCAGCATCACATGCAGATTGGAAAGGCACGCCAGGTTTCCGCGTTGTTTTGACAAACCAGCCTGGTGAAACCAGCTGGCCTATTACAGGTTCTACCTTTGCGATTGTTCACACCAATCCAGAAAAACCTGCCGAAGTTAAAGCAGTATTGGATTTCTTCAAATGGAGCATGGCGAACGGCCAAGCCGCAGCGGAAGAACTGCATTACATCCCAATTCCAGCTGACGTTGCTAAACTGATCGAAGCTTCTTGGGCGGAAAAAATCAAGCTGTAATACTTACCCCGAGTAAGTAACAGGGTGCGGCCAAATGCTTCATTTGGTCGCTTGCTCATGTCACAATACCAGCTTAGATTTATGGTTTATTCATTTGGCTAATCGGCAATAAATCTAAGCTACTGTTTTTAAATAGGCACCATGTAATGACGACACTAGAAAGCGCACACACTCAAGTTGCGAAAAAATCAAAAAACTCAGGCGCCCTGGGTGACAGCATTTTTAAGGGTACGGCATTCTTTTTTGCTGCCATGGTTCTGGTTGTGCTTTTCGGCATTATGCTCCTCCTGCTTAAGGAAGCTTGGCCAACATTTGCACATTTTGGTTTTGGTTTTTTCTATCATTCCGAATGGGATGTCGTGAATAACCAATACGGTGCCTTAGTGCCAATTGTTGGCACCTTGGTTACCTCTTTAATTGCCATTCTTATCGGTGTCCCTGTAAGTTTTGGTATCGCCATATTTATTACTTTAATGGCGCCTAACTGGATGAAACGCCCGGTTGGCATTGCCATTGAACTTCTTGCGGCTGTGCCCTCGATTATTTACGGTATGTGGGGCTTGTTTTATTTTGCCCCTTGGTTTGCTAATTCTATGCAACCCATCATGACGAGCACATTAGGTAATGTGCCACTGATTGGGCAATTCTTTCAAGGTCCACCCATTGGTGTCAGTATTTTTACAGCTGGCGTAGTGTTGGCCATTATGATTATTCCTTTTATCGCTTCCATCATGCGTGACATGTTCGAAGTGGTGCCTACTGCGCTTAAAGAATCCGCTTTCGCGATGGGATCAACAACGTGGGAAGTAGTTTGGAAGGTTATTCTGCCTTACACCAAAGCGGGTGTGATTGGTGGCATCATGTTGGGGTTGGGGCGTGCATTGGGGGAAACCATGGCGGTTGCATTTGTGGTAGGTAATTCGCTTGAGTTGAATACGGGGCTTTTTTATCCCGGTGCAACGATTGCTTCTACTATGGCGAATGAATTTAATGAAGCCAGTGGTTTGCATATGTCGTCTCTAATTGCTCTGGCATTGATTTTATTTATTATTACATTCGTTGTTTTATCAATCGCAAAATGGTTCCTCCTGAGGCTTGAAAAAGTCCAGGAAGGTTCGAAAACTTAATCTGAAATATTATTATGTCAAAATATCAAACTCGAAAACTTGTCAATTATTTTAATCTGGTTGCCTCGTTGGTTGTAACGGCACTTGGTTTATTTATGCTTGCTTGGATTCTTTCCGTCTTATTCAGCAAAGGCTTTCAATACATCAATTGGGCGGTATTCACTCAAATGACGCCGCCACCGGGCTCAGCTGGGGGTTTGCTGAATGCTATTTTTGGCACCTTGGTTATCACCTTCTTTGCTGTATTAATCGGTACGCCCATTGGGATTATGGCGGGTACTTACTTATCTGAATTTGGTGCTAATAGCCGATTCTCATCTACCGTGCGGTTCATAAATGATGTATTGCTTTCCGCGCCCTCAATTGTTGTCGGTGTGTTTGTATACACTTTGATTGTTGAACCGCAGGGGCATTTTTCGGGATGGGCTGGCGCAATTGCTCTCGCTATTCTAGTCATTCCTGTTGTGGTTCGTACCACCGAAGATATGCTTAAACTAGTGCCTCAGCAATTACGAGAAGCCGCCGCTGCCTTGGGTGCGCCTCGCTATACTGTCACTTTGTCCATCGTTTACAAAGCGGCGCTCAGCGGCATGATTACCGGTATCTTGCTTGCAACCGCTCGTATTATGGGTGAAACCGCCCCGTTGTTGTTTACGGCCTTAAATAATCAATTTTGGTCTAGCAACATGAATGAACCCATTGCCAACATGCCGGTGGTAATTTATCAATACGCACTCAGCCCTTATGAAGATTGGCAGAATTTAGCTTGGGCGGCCGCATTGTTAATCACCTTGAGTGTATTAACTATGAATATAGTTGCCCGCTATACGCTGAAGGGAAGTAGCTCGCGCTAATATTTTGCAAAACTAAACTTGTAACAAAGAGAACACTGATGACAACAGCGAACACAATGACTGAAGAAACTCAACCCAATAGCCGAGTTATTGGCCTTAAAATGTCGGGTGCACTCAAGGAATCTGGTGAGCGAGCCGCACTATTGGAAAAGATTGATTCAGTGCGTCAAATCGAAAAAGCCAAATTAAAAATTAACGATTTATCGTTTTATTATGGAAAGTTTAAAGCACTGCACAATGTGTCGATGCAAATTCCTGATAAACAAGTCACTGCTTTTATTGGCCCATCCGGTTGCGGTAAATCAACCTTGTTGCGTATTTTTAACCGGATGTATGATTTATATCCTGGCCAAACTACCAGCGGCGAAATTATGCTCGATGACCAAAATATTTTAAGTTCCAGTGTGGATGTAAATATGTTGCGAGCGAAAGTTGGGATGGTTTTTCAGAAACCAACGCCATTTCCTATGTCGATTTACGATAACGTCGCTTTCGGTGTTCGGTTGTATGAAAGCCTATCCAAAGCTGATCTTGATGAGCGTGTTGAGTGGGCTCTTCAGCGTGCCGCGCTTTGGACCGAAGTTAAAGATAAACTTAATCAGTCGGGCGCTGCCTTATCTGGTGGACAACAGCAACGGCTGTGTATCGCACGGGGTATTGCTGTTAAGCCCGAGGTTTTATTGCTAGACGAGCCAACTTCGGCGCTTGATCCTATTTCAACCACCAAGATCGAAGAGCTGGTACATGAATTAAAATCAGACTTCACTATTGCAATAGTGACGCATAACATGCAACAAGCTGCGCGCGTTTCTGACTTTACTGCTTTTATGTATTTAGGTAAGTTAGTTGAATATGATCAAACAGATGTAATTTTTACTAATCCTGGCCGTAAAGAAACGGAAGATTACATTACCGGCCGCTTCGGTTAGATTTTAATCAATTAAAGCCAAAAATCACGGCCTAAGCAAATGCCAGTCAGCTAATCCCTGACTGGTTTTTTTTGGAAATTTAGCTCCTGATTCTTTCATCTAAGCTGATATTGCTTTCTGTAAGTGACCAAGATGGGGCTTTAGGCCAGAGCCCATTCGACCGATTAAGCCCGCAGCGATTCACGCTCGGCGCAGGGTTATTCTGCCGCATTAAACTGGCGCTGCTTGCGCGCGTCTTCTTCC
>DZCK01000113.1 GCA_022730245.1 Halothiobacillus neapolitanus | reverse complement strand
AGGCGATCAAGGCATTAATGGCGGCGTGCCTGGCGCACTCACCAATCAGCCGCCCGGCGGCGGTACGGTAACGCCACCCACCGCCGGCGGCCTGCAACCCCCGGGTAACCTTACCGTGCCGCAGTATCAGCAAATTGTGCAAACGCCGATCAGCACGCAAAAAAATGAAACGCGCAATTACAATGTGGATAAAGAAATTCGGCACACGCAATACGCCAGTGGTGCGGTCGATAAGCTCAATGTCGCGGTATTGCTGGATGAAAAAACCGTTACCGATAAAGACGGCAAAGTGACCCCAGAGCCTATGACCGATGCAGAAACCGCGCGCATTAAAGATTTAGTTGCGCAAGCGGTGGGTTTAAATGAACAGCGTGGCGATAAATTGACGCTGGCGAGCATCCCTTTTGTTGAGCAAAAAATCGAGAAGGTGTCTGTGCCTTTGTGGGAGCAGGCGTGGTTTATGCCTTTGCTGAAAAATTTAGGCTTGGGCGTGGCCATGCTCTTGATTTTTCTGATGGTGGTGCGCCCCTTGCTGAAGATGCTGGCAGAAAAGCCGCAAGCAGTGGCGGAATTAACGCATGATCCGGCTTTGGCATTGCCCGATGGCTCGCCCGGCATGAGCGAGGAGGGCGTTGAGGTGAGCATCGGGCGTCGGCCGAGCGCTTTGGGTCATGCCAATGAAGAAGATATGGATAATCTGGATGGCGTGCCGCAGCTGATTGGTACGGCGAGTTATGCCGACAAATTACGTCAATTAAAACAAAGTATTAATCACGATCCTAAGGCGGTTGCCTCGGTGATTAAGCAATGGACGCACTCGGAGAATTAAGATGGCTCAAGCGCCGGTAAAAGAAGCTAAATCTGAAGCGCCCAATGATAAAGCGCTCATCGCCGGGCTTAAAGGCCCCGAGCGGGTGGCGATTCTCATGATGGCGCTGGGGGAGGAATCAGCCGCGCAGTTGTTCACCCAGCTCGACCCGCGTGAGGTGCAAAAAATTGGCCAAGCGATGGCCGTGTTGCCGAATGTGACGCGCTCGCAAATTCAGGCGGTATTGGATCAATTTGTTGAAGATTTGGGCGATCAAACCGGCCTTGCGCTCGGCACCACCGATTACATTCGCAATGTGCTCAATCGCGCGCTGGGCGAGGATAAAGCGGCCGGCTTGCTGGATCGGATTACCTCAAGCGGTAATCGGCGTAATTTAGAGTTTTTGAAATGGATGGACCCGCGTTCCATTGCGGAAATTATCCGCTACGAGCACCCGCAAATTATTGCCATTGTGTTGTCGCATTTAGAAAGCGATCAGGGCGCTGAGATTTTGCAAATGCTGCCAGAAAATATGCGTGCCGACATCATGTTGCGCATCGCGCATTTGGATGGGGTGTCCCCGCAAGCCTTGCAGGAATTGGATGACATTATGGAGCGTCAGGTTTCTGGCGCGGGTGGGGGCAAATCCTCGAAAGTCGGCGGCGTGAAAATTGCGGCCGGTATTATGAATTTCTTGGAAGGTTCGGTCGAAGAAGTGGTGATGGGCAGCATCAAATCCACCGATGCGGATTTAGGCAGCAAAATTGAAGATTTAATGTTCGTGTTTGGCAATTTAATTGATGTGGATGATCGCGGCATTCAAACGATTCTGCGTGAAGTGCCCTCCGATCGCTTGCTGCTGGCCATGAAGGGCGCTGATCCGGAATTGAAAGAAAAATTCTTCAAGAATATGTCGAAGCGGGCATCAGAGATGATGCGAGACGATCTCGAATCGCTGGGGCCAACCAAGCTTTCGGATGTGGAAGGTGCGCAAAAAGACATTCTGCAAGCGGCACGCAAATTAGCCGACGAGGGTAAAATCAACTTAGGGGGCGGCGGTGAGCAGTTCGTCTAACCGCGCCAATAGCCCGATCGAAAGCGGACCTGCTACGGTGCCCGATCAACCGGCGCCCGTTGTTCGTCCGCTCGCCCCACCGGATCGGGTGGAAGCGTGGTTAATACCCGATTTTGATACGCAGCAACCGCTCGATTCGTCTTCTGAAATCGCAGATGCCGCCCTTGCTGCCGCCCTGCCGGATGCCGAAGCACTGGCACAAATTACCCATGAGGCGGCGCAAGCGGGCTTTGCTCAAGGTCATCGCGAGGGGCTAGAGGCCGGATTTGCCGCCGGACAGGCCGAAGGTCTATCCGCTGGTCAAACCGAAATCAACCAATTGCAGCGCCGCTTTCACGGTTGGCTGCACCATTTGGCTAACCCTTTGGCTGAACTCGACGGCGAGGTTGCCCTGCAAATGGCGCGCTTGGCCACACAAATGGCGCGCGCCCTCATTTATCGTGAGTTAATCCTTAAACCGGAACAAATCGATTGGGTGGCGAATGCGGCTATTGCGGCGTTGCCGCTGGCGGTGCGTGAAATCACTTTGTTTTGCCATCCCGCAGAGGTAAACGCGTTGCAGGCCGCGATGGATGCGGGCGTGGTCAATCTGCCGGGCAAGGGTGAAATTCATGTTCAGGCTGATGAGGCGATCGCGGCGGGCGGGTTGCGGGTCGAACCGGCCACGGTGGGTATTCAAGCGCAGGTGGATGCCACGCTCGAAGCGCGCTGGGCGAGTTTGTGTTTACACGCCTTGGGTGAGCTGGCGCCGGGGCCTGCGGAGGCGATACCCGATTTGCCAACCCCACCCTCTGAGCCAATATCGGAACCAAAGCCCCTGCAACCAACGATGCCTGCGACGATGCCTGAGGTTGAGCTAGAACGCATCGCAGTAACGCCGCCCAAACCCACCCCCCGTGGGGCGCCATAATGCACCGCGCCGCGCCTATGCGTGATCCGGCGGTGTTTGATCCGCCCGGCGTGCAGGGCTTGCCGCATGGGTTAGATTGGGCACGCCACCTAATGGGATTGCAGGCACGGGTGATGCGCCCCGCGCTGCAATCTGAGGGGCGCATCGTGCGCGTGGTGGGCTTGGCTTTGGAGGCCAGTGGCTTAACTGCGGCCATAGGCGATCAATGCCGAATTTATCTTGATGCACGGGGTTTATTAGCGGAGCCCACCCTCAATCCCCAAGAGGGGCATTATGTCGATGCCGAAGTGGTGGGGTTTTCAGCGCAAAATACCTTTCTTATGCCGCTTGAAGCCTTGCGGGGCATTGCGCCCGGATGCCGAGTGCGCAATTTGGGTGCCGCTATTCGAATGCCGCTCGGCTATGGCTTGCTCGGCCGGGTGCTCGATGCCCGTGGTCAACCATTGGATGATGGCCCGATTTTACAGGGGGATACGCCGGTTGATTTACAAGGCCGGGTGAATAATCCGCTCAAACGCCGCCCCATTCGGGCGCCTTTAGATGTGGGCGTGCGCGCGATCAATGCGTTACTCACCGTGGGGCAGGGGCAACGCATGGGGATTTTTGCGGGCAGTGGCGTGGGTAAAAGCGTGCTGCTCGGCATGATGACCCGCTACACCAGCGCCGATATTATTGTGGTGGGCTTAATTGGCGAGCGGGGGCGTGAGGTGCGCGAGTTTGTGGCGGAAATTCTCGATGACGAAGCCCGTGCTCGCGCGGTTGTCATTGCCGCCCCAGCCGATGCCTCGCCCTTAATGCGCTTACATGGGGCAAATTTAGCCACGGCGATTGCAGAATACTTTCGTGAACAAGGTTTGGATGTATTGCTCTTAATGGATTCGCTTACCCGCTATGCCCAAGCGCAGCGCGAAATTGGGCTGGCCATTGGCGAGCCGCCAGCCACCAAAGGGTATCCGCCCTCGGTATTTGCTAAGTTACCGGCTTTGGTTGAGCGCGCTGGCAATGGCGCATCAACGACAGGCAGCATGACGGCGTTTTATACCGTGCTGGTGGAGGGCGATGACCAAAACGAGCCGATTGCCGATGCCGCGCGCGCCATTTTGGATGGTCATATCGTGTTGTCCCGCGCGATTGCTGAACGCGGGCGCTACCCTGCGATTGATATTGAAGCTTCCATCTCACGCTTAATGCCCTCGCTGGTATCGCCAGAACACTTAGATTTAATGCAGCGGTTTAAGCAATTAATGAGCACTTATAATCAAAGCCGAGATTTACTGGCCGTGGGCGCGTATCGTCGAGGGCATGATGTGCGCTTGGATCGCGCGATTGATGCACAGCCCGATTTAGAAGCCTTTTTACGCCAATCTATTTATGAGTCGGCCGATTTAGCGCACAGCATTGCTCAATTAGAAGCCTTAATGCATACCTCATAAACCAATTTAGGGAGTGCTATTGATGAATCAACCTCGCATTAACCGCGTAAAAGGCGTCGAGAAAATTACCGAACATGGCGCCATGCTTGCCAAAGAATCGGTGCAGAATTGTCAGCATCGTCTCGATGAGCAACAAGCGCGGCTTGTGCAATTAAGCGATTATTTGCAAGAGTATGCCGCAGGGCTTGGGTTCGCTACCGGCGGAAGTAGCCAAGCCTTTGCCCTGCAAAATTATCGTGCGTTCATGGGCAAAATTGAGCAAACCATTGCCCATCAAAAAACCGTGGTGGCGCAAATTGAAGCGGAATTAATCGCCTGCCAAAGCGCCGCCGCCGAGGCCAATAGCCAGCACCGCTCCGTTGAAAAACTGCGTGGGCGGTTTGAAGCAGCGCATCTCCGCGCTCAAGATAAACAAGATCAAAACGTTAATGATGCCCACGCCGCGCAACGGCAAGCTAACCCGCTGGGTGTTTAATCAAAGGAGTGTGTTTTATGGCGACTTTAAATCAGGTCCTTGCCCCACCTTCTGCAGCGGGTAGTGCCCGCGTCGATTCGCTGGCAGGTGCTTCGGCTAAAGGTGCAGGTGGCCGAGGCGAATTTGCCCAATTGATGTCGGGTGCTATTGAGGCGCAGGCTCAGAGCCTTAGCCCCAACCCTAACCCGGGCGCTGGCGATGTGCGCATATCAACCTCGCCAAATAACGCCAGCGCGACATCGGGCATGACCGATACGCAGGCTGCCCTCAATCGGCTCCAGACTAAAATCAATACGTTGCTCGCGCAAAATCCCCCGTTAAGCGCATCCGTGCAGCAAAGCTTAAAAGCGCTACAACAGCAACTCACGTCAATTGCCGCATCGCTCGGGGGCTCGGTAGACCCGACGGCGCAGGCGGTGCTGGGTGCCAAAACCCTAAGTGACTTGCAAAAGCAGCTAGATCAGCTTCAAACGCTGTTATCACAATCTGATGAGGCGGGCAGCAGTTGGAGTACGCAACTCCAAGCGATGGCGCTTAACTTAGCCCAAGGATTAAACCCATCATCTTCATCGGGGCTTGGGTTAACCGCTGCGGCTCAAGCGGGTATTAATCCCCCCCGTGATGGGTTGAATCAAGCGGGCAGAGCCATTAGTGCGAAAAATACCGCATTAACGGCGCAAAATAACCCGGCCGGTGCCTTGCACCCTGTAGAGGGTTCAATAGCGACCAGTGCTAATGCCAATTTAGCGCAAGGGTCTGGTACGGCCGCCCAGTTAATGGCGGCGCAAATGGCTAATGGAGCCGCTAATGGCGCAGGGAATGGAGCAGGGTCTTCGCAAAGCCAGGACAATGTAAGCTTGGTTAATCAGAACTTAAGTCATTTACGCAGTGATCGTTTTGACCAAATAA
>DZCK01000014.1 GCA_022730245.1 Halothiobacillus neapolitanus | reverse complement strand
TCGCTTGGCATTTTTAATCACCAGCGATGAAGAGGGCGTGGCCATTAACGGCACCGTGAAAGTGATCGAGTGGCTTAAAACCCAAGACGAGCGCATCGACTGGTGCTTGGTCGGCGAGCCTTCCAGCCGCTTAGCCTTGGGCGATGAATACAAAATTGGTCGGCGCGGTTCAATCACCGGCAATTTAATCATTCACGGCAAACAAGGGCATGTCGCCTATCCGCATTTGGCCGATAACCCCGTGCACCGCGCCGCGCCATTTTTGGCGGAACTCACGGCGATTGAATGGGATCAGGGCAATGCGCATTTTCCGCCCTCTACCCTGCAAATCGCCCATATTCATGCGGGCACGGGGGCGAATAATGTCATTCCTGGCGTGCTCTCCGTGCAATTTAATCTGCGTTTTAACACCGAAAGTACCGTGGAACACATACAAACGCGCGTGGCGGATCTCCTCGCACGCCATCAATTACGGCATACCCTGAATTGGTCGCTTTCGGGTCAGCCGTTTCTTACCCGCACCGGCGATTTTGTTGCCGCCGTTGAAGCAGCCGTTGCGCAAATTACCGGCATAAAACCTCGGCCCTCCACGGCGGGCGGCACTTCAGATGGTCGATTCATCGCCCCCACCGGCGCGCAAGTGATTGAACTTGGGCCGCTCAACGCCACCATCCACCAAATTGATGAACAGGTTCCGGTGGCGCATTTGGTTGATTTATCAAATATTTATGAAGCGCTGCTTAACGAGCTCAACACGCGCCACGCGCAACATGACTTGTAACCGACCCGCCCGCTCTAAGCCTTGGGCGGCGCGCGCGTGAGCTTGCTGCGTTCCACCGCCGTGATTGGCAGCATGACCATGCTCTCGCGCGTGCTGGGCTTTGTGCGCGATATGCTCTTGGCACGGGTATTTGGCGCCAGCCCCGCGACTGATGCTTTTTTTGTCGTATTCAAAATCCCCAATTTTCTGCGCCGGCTCTTTGCCGAAGGGGCGTTTGCGCAAGCCTTTGTGCCCGTGCTCTCGGAGTACCGCGAGAAAAACACCCGCGCAGAATTAAAAGACTTCATCGACCACATGTTCGGCACCCTGGCGGCCGTGCTGATTGTGGTGGTGGGCCTAGGGATTAGCGCCGCGCCCTTGGTGATTACGCTGTTTGCGCCCGGTTTCTCGGATGATCCCGCGCAGCGAACCCTCGCCGCGCACATGCTCTGGATCACATTCCCGTATTTATTTTTTATTTCACTTACCGCGTTTGCCGCCAGCACGTTAAATGCCTTTGGCCGTTTTGCCATGCCCGCGCTCGCGCCCATTTGGCTGAACATCACCCTGATTATCGCCACACTATTCGCCGCGCCGCTCTTCAAGGAACCCGTCATGGCGCTGGCTTGGGGCGTCTTTTTTGCGGGTATTTTGCAGTTGTTTTTCTTGCTGCCGTTTTTGGCGCGGATGGGCTTATTACCGCGCCCGCGCTTTGGCCACCATGCGGGAGTGCGCAAAACCATTCGCCTGATGGTGCCGGCCATGTTTGGTGCCTCCATCACGCAAATTAATTTACTGGTCGATACCATTTTGGCCTCGATGCTAATGGCGGGCAGCGTGTCTTGGCTGTACTACAGTGATCGCTTGGTGGAACTCCCGCTCGGCGTGTTTGGTGTGGCCATCTCTACCGTCATTTTGCCTAAACTCGCGCGCGCTTTTAGCCGAACCGACCACCAAGATTTTTCTGGCACGCTCAACTGGGCGATTAAATTCACCGTGTTGCTGGGCTTGCCGATTTGCGCGGGCTTGGTGGTGCTGGCGCAACCGATGCTAGCTACTCTATTTGAATACGGCTCGTTTAATGCCTTTGATACCCATATGGTGGCACTGGCTATGTCGGCGTATGCCTTGGGCTTGCCCGCTTTTTTGCTAATTAAAATTTTTGCCCCGGGCTTTTATGCGCGGCAAGACACCAAAACCCCCGTCAAAATTGGCTTAGTGGCCGTGGGCGCCAATTTGTTGTTCAAAGCCATGATTGTATTGCCGTGGATGTTTTTATTCGGCGGGTACGCCGCGCATGTGGGGCTTGCGCTCACCACCGCAATGGCCGCTTGGGTTAACCTCATTCTGCTCGCGTTTTTTTTGCACAAACGCGCCGTTTGGAAACCCGACCCCGCTCTGTGGCGCTTTATTCGCCAAGTGCTGGCGGCCAGCTTAGTGATGGCCGCGTTGTTACTGTGGTTGCGCCCCGACGCCAGCCACTGGACACAAGCCACCGCTTGGTGGCGCATCGGCTGGCTGCTCGGCTTAATTTTCGGCGGCATGGGCGTGTTTGCTCTGGCCGCCGCGATAACCGGCCTGCACCCCAAGCGTTTGTGGTCGGGCTTACAAAATACTGAACCCCAACCCTAACAAGCCAAAGGGCTTGGTGCACTTATGCCTTGGGGCGGCGGACGATTAAATAGCGCCCACCAAGCAAGATGCCATCGCCTGTGCGACAGGCTGCTAGCAGCCTGTCGGACTTTAGGGAAATCGGCTACAAATCCATCTGAACGGTGACTATTTCACCGATTTTTTGGCCAATAGAACCGGCTATTACCCGGCAAAATCGGCAAAACAGACCCTCGCCCAGCTAAATTTTCGCTACGATTCTATAAGTCCGGCAGGCTGCTAGAATACTTGCGATGGCGCACCGCCACATCGCCCCATAACCCCACGCTTAAGGGATGTTCATGCCCGCACCAGTACCCGCCGCCTTAGCGCCTCCCACCCAATATCGCGTGCTGGGCGCCATCAGCGTCTCGCATTTTTTGAACGACCTCATGCAGTCGCTCATGATCTCGATTTACCCGTTGTTCAAAAGCAATTTTGATTTAAGTTTTGTGCAAATCGGCCTGATTACGCTGTGTTTTCAGCTCACCGCCGCGATTTTGCAACCGCTGATTGGGCAAGCGATTGACCGCCGCCCCATGCCCTATTCGCTGGTGTACGGCATGGGGTTTACCTTCAGCGGGCTCATCACTTTGGCCTTAGCGCCCAGCTATGGGTTTTTGCTGGCGGGCGCGGCACTGGTGGGCATTGGCTCATCGATTTTCCACCCCGAATCTTCCCGCGTGGCGCGCATGGCCTCGGGTGCTCGCCCGGGCTTGGCGCAATCCATTTTTCAAGTCGGGGGCAATGGCGGTACGGCAGCGGGGCCGTTGATGGCGGCTTTGATCGTGATTCCGCACGGGCAAATCAGCATTTCATGGTTTAGCGTGGCGGCGCTGTTGGCGATGGTGGTGCTGTATCAGGTAGGCAAATGGGCCGCCGCGCAACACCGCAAACCCAAAGCCGCGCGCCAATTGCCACCCATGCACTTATCGCGCCGCGTGCGGCTCTGGGTGCTGGCGGGGTTACTCACTTTAATGTTCTCTAAATTTTTATATTTGGCGAGCATGAATAATTACCTCACCTTCTACCTGATTGATCGGTTTCATCTCAGCGTGCCCGATGCGCAGTTACACCTGTTTGTTTTGCTGTTTGCGGTGGCCGCTGGCACCTTGCTGGGTGGCCCAATTGGCGACCGAATAGGCCGCCAACGGGTCATTATGTTGTCTATTTTAGGCGTGGCACCCTTTACCTTACTTTTGCCGCATGTGGGGCTTGAGGCGCAATCGGCGTTATTGCTGGTCATTGGTTTTGTGTTGGCATCCGCCTTTCCTGCCATGGTGGTCTACGCCCAAGAGCTGTTCCCTGAACGAATCGGCGCCGTGTCCGGCTTGTTTTTTGGCTTTGCGTTTGGCACGGCGGGTATTGGTGCCGCCATACTGGGCTTGCTTGCCGATAGCTTCGGCATCGATCGCTTAATTTTCGTGTGCAGCTTTTTGCCGCTGATCGGCTTTTTGGCGCTATTTTTACCGAACTTGCGCGCCCAAAAGGCTGGCGCAAGCCCAATACAGGCCTAAGCTATTTTGAGGGCGATGCCTGTTTGCGTGCGGCAATTGCATCCCAATCGATGTTATTGCACGCTTCGCAGTGTTCTTTGTGCACGCCAAGTTTCACGAGCAACCAGTGAATTTTACAGCCCACACAAAACCCGAGCACCGCTTCTAGCCACATAAAGGCAATACACACAAAAATCAGCAGGGGAATCCAAAATGCCATGAAGTTTGAGGTTTCTGGCAGTAAGTTGTGCCCCGCTAAGGTATTAACCCAAGTGGCTAAGGTGCTGGGGTTAAAAAATGCCAAACACAGCATAATCATGATGGAACCCAGCCCCCATGCGTAGCGTTTGGGGGTTAAGGGCTTCCAAACCGCCGGTTGTTTACGCGCTAAAAAGCTTGAAATCAAAATGGTGGGCGATAGGCGCGAGCTCCAAACAAACAAGCCCGCCAGCATTTCAAACAAGCCATAGAGCAAAGCCCAAGTTTGGTAGGTGTAATCCCAAGTGCGCCGAATCACATTCGCCGAATAAATAATATGCCCATCCCAATCGGTATCGAGCGTGTCTTTAATGGTGTCGCCATCGACAATCCAGTGCCCACCAAAAATGGCGGACCACAACGTGAGCCCCATGTAGAGTGGAATAACCAATAAAAAACCCGCCCGAATGCGAACGGCCGTATCGTTAATCATCACGGGGGATTCTTTGGGATCACGAAACCAAAGATTTTTAATGACTTGCCACATTTGAGCGCTCCTGAATTTTTATTCGCACGGTTTATGTGCGCTTAAGCATGAGCCAATTGATTAGCAAGTTCTAATTGAGGTTTCTTATGCCAGATACTATGGCTTAAAACGCGCCGACCCTTGCGGCGCGGCAATCGCCCAAAATGGCTTTAATAATGCCCGGCACAGGATGCGAAAATCAATCACTGACGTGATCGACTGTCGTGCAGACAGTCATGTTCCGCCTGTTAATAACGCCCGGGCAAAACGCCAGCGATGACAATGGCCCCTGTGGCATCGGGCTGCCCAAGCAACTTTAACTGCTCGATTAAGGCGGGGCTGGCTTGCGCCGTTGGCTTCAAGCGCCCGCGAATGGCTGGTGCTGCGGTGATAGGCCAGCGGCTCGTGATGGTTAATTTGCCGCTTAACGGCGCGGTGGCGCCCGCTTGAGGGGTTAGCGTAAGGCTGAGCTGCGCGTTATCCAAGCGAGCAACCGCGTGAATATCGCCCAACGGCAAAGGGGCGGTGGTGGTAATTTGCGCGTTTTGCCATAGGGCGCTGCCATTCGCCGCCGCCAATGCCCAGCCGGTGGGCACTCGATTAAGCTGTGCATCACCCTGCACTTGGAGCGTGCCGCCTAACGGCCAAGCGGTGAGTAACTTTATAAGCGGGCTGGTCGTTGAGAGCTGTGCATGCAGCTCGGCAAGGCTAATTTGCTGGCGAGCGACGGCCACGCGCGCGCGCGCCTCAACCCCGACCCCTTGAATACGCACCTGCCAGGTGGGCTGCAGCCAAAGCAAGGCGCGCGGTTGCCATTGCGTTGTCACCCGCAAGGGGGTGATTTGGGGCGCAGATAGCAGCCACTGGCCGTGCCAAAAGGTGCCGGCGATTGGGGTAAGCGACACACCGGCAGGCATTGCGGTCGCAGGCACGCGCAGCAAGGTGAGCGGGGCGGTGGCCAGTAAGGTGGCGAGAAAACTGAATACAACGATACCAAGCCCAAGCCAAAAAAAAGCAGACCCTCGCGGGGTCGAGGTGTGTTTGAGGTTGTGCGCGTCGCTTGCACGGCGGCGTTCTGTTGCTCGGTTCATGAGCCGCCCCGCCGCCCCAATTGTATTGAGGCATCCACAAGCCCGGTTTTACTGCCCGGCTGCGGGGTAATTTCTAATTGCACAACGCCAAAACCCGCCGCATTGGCCTGTGCCAACCAGCGCAGCAATGGATCAAACGGCACGGCTGAAAATTTTAGCTGGACGCGCTCTTTGCCATCCGCGCTATGAGCGATGGGTTGACGCTGGGTGAGTTGCGGCTCAATCCCAATGGCGCGCGCGGCTTGCTCCACCCACAGCATCAACGAGACCGATGGGGTTGGATTTGCCCCCGCAGGCGAGGCGGCGCCCATTAACGTGCGCTTGGCATCTTGAGTGAATGCGGCCAGTTTTTGAGTACTCTCTAGCTGTAAGGAGGCTAACTTGGCTGCCTGCTGAATGGGGTTCCAAATCAACTGATAGGCGAGTAATAGCGATAAGGCCAGCGCAGCGAACCGCAAGGTGCGTTGCTCTTGGGCGCTGCGTTGCCGCCAAAATACTGAAAACGCTTGAACTAACGGGGATAGCGGATTCATTGGGCTTGCTCCAAACCAATGCGCATATGCGCGACACCGGCATCGACACCGGCATCAATTTGGCTCACGATAAAGTTGCCTGCCTCGGCGGGCGGTGATTTTAATTGCTCAAACAATTTTTGTAGCACGGTATATTTTTCCGCCACCAGCGAGAGGGTGAGTTTTTGCGCATTCCATTGCATGGCTTGAATCGCCAATTTCGGATCCTCCGGCTGGGCTGCGCGGTAGGCGGCACCAAAAAAAACCAACCCCGGCAATAGACCATCCGATTGCGCCCCGGCATTTCTCGCATCGAGCGCCTGTTGTAATTGCACTTGAATATTAACGACCCGGGTCACCTCGGGCAGCGCCGCATGAAAATCCCGTTCAATTTGCAGATTTAATCGGGCGATTGCCTGATTTTTCTGCCAAGTGGCCACGCTCTGGTTCACCAGAGATAAGCCCAACACCCCGAGTAAAATCAGCGCCGCTTGGCGCCAGCGGCGCAAAACGGTGCGATCTTGCGCGGCTTGAGGCGAGTCGATGGCCGATAGCGGCCGGTTTGCATTCAGACCCGCGCGCCACAGGGTGCACCATTCTGCCAAGGTGGGTTCTGGCTCGGCCTTAAACGCGATGCCATCTGGCCAGTGCTGCGGCGCGGCGCCCTTTTGGTGAAAAACAACGCGCTGCGGCTGCTGCTCAAGGCGAGGCAGGAGTTGCGCCAGTTGCTCGGCGGGATTCAGCCCCGCGCGGGCGGGCAAAACCATGCCCTCATGGGCGCCTGTGACCACGCTCAGGCAACCGCTGACCGGTTCGACCCACACGCTAAAATCGCCCGGCAGCGGTACCGGCAAAGCATCGGCGGCGGCAATCAGCGCACGGGGGGTTAACCCCATCTGCCCCAGCGCGGCAAGCACCTTTTCGCGCAGAGCCACGCTAACCAAAAGCACCGGCCAACGCCCCGGTGCCTCGGGGCGATCCCCGAGCACAACCACCAACTGATCCGGCTCATCTAAAGCCAAATCTTCCAGCGCGAACGGCAGGGCTTGCAGGGCTTTTTCCCGCGAAGTGCCGGGAATGGCAACCTGCAAGCGGCTGCACCCCGCATCGGGCAACAGCACACATACGGGCAAACTGCGGCGCTCGGGACGCTCGACCAGCCAGTCAGCCAAGGCGGCCCAGTCGCCGTGCTGGGGTTGCGGTGGGGCGGTTGAAGCCGCTGGTGCGCACCACAAAAGCTCGGTGGCCGCAAGATCGGTTACAAACAGGAGGATTGGGTCAGACATGCATGATTACTCAGGGCAATAAGGCGGGCATTTCCCGAACTGGGGCGTTCAATCATCGCATAGCGATGGCGGGTGACGGAATCCATCGATACGGTGACTTCACATAAAAAAAACTGGCTATTCACCGATAAACCATCCGGCTGCGTGACACGCCCGCCAAACGCGGCGCCGGCCAGAAAATCGGCCACCGAACCGATATTTTTCGGCGGTGTTTTAGGGTCAATCGCGGGCAAATTGGCGACATTCGCCCCGAGCGCCTCCAGCACCGTGGGCGAGGCGCTATTCAAATTAATCGGCGTGCCCACCGGCAACGCCGTGACATAAGGCGCAAGGGTTTGATAATAAGCAGGCGTTACCCCAGCCAGCGCCCGCAACTCGGTGACCGAAAATAGCGCTTGCCCGGCGGGCATTTGGTTTGATCTGGCAGCCGCGCTGCTAAAACCTAAATCGAGCGAGCGACTGGGGTCAATAAAGCCTATGATTTCGTTGCTAATATCGGGGCTTAAATTCAGGATGCGCAGTAAATTTTGAAAGCGTTCTTGCGCCAGTACATTGACTTTGCCATCGGTCGTCATGAGGTTATTGAGATTAAATCGCCCCTGCATGTCGGTGATGCGAAGAGAAATGGTCGCGTCATCAATGGGGATGTTCGCCAAGGGCTGCGCCCAAGTATCGGCCGGGCCATCAATGCTGCGATCGTCTTGATTAAGCAAGGCCTCGGCCAAAATAAAGGCGCTGTTGGCGAGCTCATCGGCGCGCGCACCATTTTCAAAAGCCACCATGGCATTAAAGGCATTTTGATTGCGTGTAATCATGGCGGCAGCCAGCCCCGTGGCGATAGCCAAAACGAGCAAGGCGACGATGAGCGCAACACCGCGTTCGCGCTTAGCATAAAAATTTTGCCGCAGCCTCATGGCGCACGCCCGCCCACTTCATTATCAACGCCGCCTGCGGCAGGCGGTGGTGCCGCCGATACGGGCGCTGGCCAGTCGGCCACGAGCGCCACCGTGAGGCGTAACGGCGGCATGTTTTTAAGGCTAAGGCGCACTTCAACGGCTTTGGGTAAGCCCGCCGAGGGTTGATTAATCGGCGGCCAGTCGGCCATGGATTGATTGTTTTGGTCAAAAAACACGAGCTTTATGCGCTGCACACCGCGCAACATGATTCGCCAATCGGGGTCGGCGGCACTGTTCCCAATCGCACCATCGGCAGGGATGAATTCGGCTCGCTCCAAATTGCCATTCTGCAGCCGCCAACGCACTAGGGCGAGTTGCGATTGGGCGGCATCCCACGGGTTTGCCGCCCCCAAGCGCGTAAGGGTGAGTAAATTTAAGCCGCCACCCGCAAACTCGGGCACCTCTCCGCCTAAGGCATCGCGCGCGGCGCGATCAATCGCAAAGCTTAAATCACTGCGCATCTGGCGCAGCCCCGCCTGAGTTTCAGCCAGTTGCTCGGTTTGGCTTTGCACGATGGCGCTTTGTTTTATCACTGTGTTTAAGCCGCCGTAGGCCATCACCCCCACCACCGCAAAAATCGCAATCGCGATCAGTAACTCCAGCAAGGTAAAACCGCGCACGCGGGGCTTCATGGCGCAATGCTCGGGTTTTGCGCCGCAGCAATAGCCGGCGTTTGGGCATTGGTCATCGAATTAGTGGGGGGCGTGGGCGCGGCAGGCGGGGGATAAAAATAGGTTGTGATGCTGGCCTGCCCCGCAAAAGGCGCGGGCGTTTTCACAAAATAGGTCACTTTGAGCACACCCGGAATTTGCCCCGCTTCGACCGTTTGCTGCACCGGCCAGCGCTGCCCTTCAATCTCGACCGTGCGGCTCTGCGTGCCAATATCTGGGGCAAGGGCGGCGAGTTGCAATCGGGCACATAGGTCTTCGGCCATGAGGGTGGCGGCGGTATCGGCACGCATTTGCAGCAAGGCTTGGGCGCTTTGCCCACTCACCTTGATGACCGCGCCCAAGGCAATGGCCAAAATCACGAGTGCGACCAGCACTTCCAGCAAGGTAAAGCCCTCGCTTCGCGCGCGCAGGGTCATGGCGTGGCGCCTTCTGCTTGCGGCGTTAACGGCGCAGGGCTCAAGTCGATGATCTGGCTGGGTGCGTTGCGCCCTGCCCCGGACCCTCCTCTGGATGCGGGCGCGCCCGCCACCTCGATCACGGGTTTGCCTGCGTTTTGATTCGGTGGCGCCGACCACAGGCCGTTCGATGTGACGGCTAAAATGGCCGTAGCACGCGGATCGGTGCGATCAAACGGCGAATCACCTGCCGTGGGCGGGGTGATTAACGTGCAACCTTGCGGCCAAGTGAGCGTGCTCACGGGTTGCGCACGCAAGGGCACCTGCGGGGTTGCGGGCAAAACGGGCGTCGAAGGGGATGGGCTGAGTGATGTAACGCCTGCTAAGGTCGCGGGTGCGGTGCCCAGCGGGTTCTGCGGCGCGGGGTGATTGGCCGCAATCATGATTGCGGTGGGCGCGGGTTGCGCATTTAAAATATACACCGTGCGGCCCGCCAAATCGGCGTTCACCGCTTGCGTTGATAACCACGATTGCAGCTGCGCGCGGCAGGCATTCACGGAATCCGGCGCGGTGCGATTCATGCTCAGCACCACAAAGCCCACCAGCACACCGATGATGACAATCACCACGATGAGCTCAATTAAAGTAAAGCCGCGTGCGCCATTCAGGCGCTGTGGCGCCGCCCCGCATGGAACCTGCTGAATGCGCACGAGGCAATGCCCGCCTTACTGGCCATTCGCGGGCAGCGTGCCACCGGGTGCCGCGCCATTTTCTTGCCAATTACCGATGTCGGCATCCGCCCCCACGCCGCCCGGCTGACCATCCGCACCCAAGCTGTAAATATCAAAAGCACCATGCTGGCCGGGGCTTAAATACAGGTACGGATGCCCCCACGGGTCGATAGGCAGGCGATCGAGATACCCGCCTTGGCGCCAGTTTTTAGCGTTAGATGGCGGTTTTATCAGCGCATCCAGCCCCTGATCGGTGGTGGGATACCGCAGGTTATCGAGCTTGTATAAATTTAACGCCGAGCTAATGGCCACAATATCTTGCTTGGCTTTGGCGATGCGCGCGTCATCCGGGCGATCCATGATTTTCGGCACCACGATGGTGGCCAAAATCGCCAAAATCACCACCACAACCATCACTTCAATCAAGGTAAAGCCAGCCATCCGGCCACGTTTTGCGAACACAGTCATCTCAATGCACCATTTGGTTAAGATCGAAAATTGGAATCAAAATCGCCAGCACAATCATCAACACCACGCTGCCCATCACTAAAATAAGAATGGGCTCAAATAACCCGAGCAGGGCGTTAATGAGCGTATCTAATTCGCGCTCTTGCTGTACGGCCGCGCGCTCCAGCATATTGCCTAATGCGCCACTTTGCTCACCGGCGGCAATCAGCTGCAGCATCATCGGCGGAAACAAGCGGGAATGCTCAAGCGAGCGGGCAATAGGCGCGCCCTCCCGCACCCGGTCGGCAGCCGCGAGAATGGCGCGGCGCATGGGTTCAGAGGCCACCACCTCGCCGCTAATGGCCAGCGCTTTAAGCATCGGCACGCCCGCCGCGCTCAAAATACTTAACGTGCGGGCGAAGCGCGCGGCATTAAACCCGCGAATTAACCGCCCAATTAAAGGCAGTTTTAATTGAATTTGCGACCAACGAAACGCAAACGCTGGCTGGCGCAGCGCCCAAGCAAAGCCCGCACCGAACGCCACAAAGCCCAAAATAATCCACGGCCACTGTTCGCGCAAAAAGCTACTCACCGCGATTAAGCCGCGCGTCAGCGGTGGCAGGGTTTGCTTCATCTGCACAAATACTTGCACCACTTGCGGCACCACGTAAGTGACTAAACCAATCACCACGGTAATGGCCACTAAGGTCAAAAGCGCCGGGTAAAATAAGGCCATTTGCACTTTTTGCGTGGTGGCTTGCCGCCCTTCGGTGTAATCGGCCAAACGCTCCAGCACGGCGGGCAGATGTCCCGATTCCTCACCGGCGGCGACGGTGGCGCGGTACAAATCGTTAAACGCCCGTGGGAAAGCGGCCAAGCCTTGGGCAAAGCTTTGCCCCTCTACCACGCGGGCGCGCACGGCGGTAATAATGCGCCGAATCCGTGGGGTTTCGGTTTGGCGAATAATGCCGCCCAAGGCCGAATCTATCGGTAAACCGGCGGCAATGAGGGTGGAAATTTGGCGGGTAAATAACGCCAGCTCAGTCGGGTTCAGGGTTTGAAACCGGCTGGCAAAGCTCGGCTTGCCATTGGCAGATAAGCCATCGCTTACCACGGCCTCGATGGTGAGCGGTGCCAAACCCTGATCGCGCAGAAGGCTACGCGCACCGCGCGCACTGTCGCTTTCGATGACCCCTTTGCGGGTTTTGCCGCCAGCATCCAGCGCACTGTATTCAAAGGCAGGCATGGCGGTTTACCCCGAGGCCGTCACACGAAGCAGCTCTTCGGTGGTGGTGACGCCCGCCAGCACGAGCTCAACGCCGTATTGGTGAATCGAGGGGCTGTGTTGGCGCACCTGCGCTTCAATATCGGATTCGGCGGCACCTTCGTGAATCAAATGCCGCGCAGTGGCATCAATGCCAATGAGCTCATAAATGCCGGTGCGCCCCAAATAGCCCTGCCCGCGCTGACGCGCCGATTCTTCCACCCGATAGAGATTGGGCGGCTGCGCTGCATCCAACCCCAGCAGCGCACATTCGGCCGCATCCGGCACATAGGGTTCGCGGTATCGCGCATCTAAGCGACGCACCAAGCGCTGCGCCAACACGCCGATTAAACTCGATGACAATAAAAACGGTTCAACCCCCATATCACGCAATCGCGTTATGGCGCCCACGGCAGAATTGGTGTGCAGGGTTGATAGCACCAAATGACCCGTTAAGCTGGCTTGCACGGCAATTTCGGCGGTTTCGACATCGCGAATCTCGCCCACCATCACCACATCGGGATCTTGGCGCAAAATCGCCCGCAGGCCGCGCGCAAAGGTCATCTCGACCTTGGGGTTTACTTGCGTTTGCCCCACGCCATCTAAGTAATACTCGATCGGGTCTTCTACCGTTAAAATATTGCGCTCGCGGGTGTTGATTTCAGACAGCGCGGCATACAAGGTCGTGGTTTTGCCCGAGCCCGTGGGGCCTGTGACCAGCAAAATGCCGTGCGGGCGATGAATCAAGGCATTCAAACGGGTTTGCAAATTTCGGGTTAACCCGAGGTTATCGAGCGTAAGCCGCCCGGCCTCTTTATCCAGCAAGCGCAGCACGACCCGCTCGCCCTGCCCCGAGGGCAAGGTGGATACCCGCACATCTACCGGCCTACCCGCTAATCGCAAGGAGATACGCCCATCCTGCGGCACGCGTTTTTCAGCAATATCTAAATTAGCCATGACCTTGATGCGAGACACAATCACCCCCGCCACGGCGCGCGGCGGCTGCAATACTTCACGCAGCATGCCATCCACCCGAAAGCGCACCACCATGCGGCTTTCAAAGCTTTCGATATGAATATCGGACGCGCCTTCCCGCACCGCTTCAGACAGCAGGGCATTAATGAGTCGAATAATCGGCGCCTCATCATCGGCTTCGAGCAAATCAATCGGCGCATTGAGCGTGTGCGCCAAGGCATCCAGCCCGCCATCGCCGAGATCATCGACCATGGTTTGCGCCACGCTCGACCCGCCCTCGTAGGCGCGCGCCAATCGGCGCTCAAACTCATCGGCCTCTAACCAATCGAGCGCGAAGCCCTGCGGTAGCTTGCGCCCCAGCTCGGCTAAAACCGCAATGCCCAACGGCTTGCAATGCCGAACGACCCAGGCGGCAGACGGTTCAATCGATGCCGATTCGGTGGCGATGCCGGGCTCAACCAGCACACCAAACCGGCGCGCGTAGCTGTACGAAATTTCCGGTGGCTGCATCATGCCTTCAAACTCATGGCGCGGCATTGGCCGCAGTCGGCATGAACTGGCCGTTGGCCGTGGTTTGACGCACGCGATCCTGATCCATTAATTGCTGCATATTGCCCGGCAAGGGAATCGGCAAATTACGCTGGAAGCTCTGCTCCGACGGGAGAACCGACCAATCGCGCGGCTCAATTAACGACCGATTATCAAAGGTTTTTTGCTGACTCTCGCGAATCATTTGATATTGCGCTTGGCTAAATTTAGCCAGCTTGCCATTATCGTTAATCACCAAGGGGCGGATGAAAATCATCAAGTTGCGCTTAGTGGTGCTGGCTGTGCGGTATCGAAACAAATTCCCAATCACCGGAATATCTCCCAAACCCGGCACGCTTTGCTGGTTTGAATTGGAGGAGTCATCAATCAAACCGCCGAGCACCACCACATCGCCATCATCGACCTGCACGGTGGTTGTTACATTGCGTTTGTTGGTAATTAAGCCCGCCGACGTTTGCGCAGCGCTATCGAGGCTTGAAACTTCCTGTTCGATTTTTAAACGCACGGTGCCATCCGGGCTGATGGTTGGCGTGACTTTGAGCTTCACACCAATATCTTCACGGGTGATGGTTTGAAACGGATTGGTCGGCGAGGTGGCCGACCCCGTTTGCGCGTAGGAGCCGGTCACAATTGGGATGTTTTGCCCCACCACAATGCTGGCTTCTTGGTTATCCAAGGTGAGCAAACTCGGGGTTGAGAGAATATTGTTGCCCGCATCGCCCGCCAAGGCCGAAACCAAGAGCGCAAAATCGGTGCCACCCTGACCAAACCGCCCAACCCCGACATTGCCGCCATCACCCAAGGCTCCGGCCAAGCCGAGCGCCAAAGCACTGGAAGTGCCCGTGGTGCCCGCCGCTGCTGCCGTGCTGGCTACGCTGGAAAGCAGGCCGTTAAAGGTGGAAATGCCAATCGGCACGGTGCCGTTGTTGCCGCCCACCAAAAATTGGGTGCCGATTTTTTTGGTGATGCCACTCGACACTTCCGCAATAATCGCCTCAACCAATACCTGCTGGCGCCGCACATCCAGCTGCTTGATGACCGATTCAATCGACTGCATCCGATTAGGCGAAGCCGTGACAACCAGCGCGTTTAAGGATTTATCCGCCATCACATCGAGCTTATTATCTTGCGGATTACCCGCTGCGCCCTTAGCCCCACCGGCAGTCGCTGCAGACCCCGCGCTATCGGTAGACGATTTCACAATGCCTTTCAGCACATTGGCTAAATCTTCCGCGTTGGCATATTTCAAGCGAAACACCCGCGTGTTGCCGTAATCGGTTTCGGGTGTGTCTAAATTCAGAATAATCGCCCGCATTTTGGCGCGCGCCACCGCATCGCCGCTCAACAAAATGCTGTTCGTGCGTTCATCCACCGCAAACACGGGCACCGATGAAAAATTCGCACCACCCACGCCCCCAGGCGCAGCCGCGCCCGCATTAGCGCCCCCCCCTGAACCACTGGCGCCAAATAAGGCCTTCAAGGTGGCCACCACCGCATCGGCTGACGCGCGCTTCAAGCGAATTATTTCCACATCGCCCACGGCCGGTTGATCGACTTTGGCCAAAATTTCTTTCAGCCGGCCAATGTTGCCCGCCCGATCGGTAATGATGAGCGAATTGGAATCGGGCGCCACCGATAACGCCGCTTGCTGCGGCATAATTTGGCGCAACACGGTGAGCATCGGCGCGGCAGGCACATAGCGCAAGCGAACCACTTCCGTCACCATCTGATCGCCCTCAAGCCCCGATCTCGGGTTCACGGGTTGATTATCTGAACGGGCATTAATTTCCGGCACGATTTTGATAATGTCGCCCGCAGGCACTGCGGCAAAGCCATTCACCTGCAAAATGGACAAAAACACATCGTAGAGTTTTTGCGGGCTCATCGGCTGGGCAGAAATCACCGTCACCCGCGCCTTAACGCGCGGATCGACAATGAAATTTTTACCCGTTACCTTCGATACGGCCTCAATCAAGGCATTGATATCCATATCACGGAAATTTAAGGTGACCTGATTGTTTTCAACCTGCGTGACGCCCGGCTGAGGCTCCGGCCCAGCGGCCATCGCAAAGGGTGCCAACATCGCCAAGATCACCCCAAAAACCCACCCCTGCGGGCGATAGACATGAACCATCATCGTAAAGAATCCAAATTAATCGTCACACTCATCGGCTGGCCGCCGCGCTCAAGCATCACATTCAAAGGCTGGCCAGAACTCAACAAAGGCATTACCCGGGGCAACAACGCCGGGTCCGTCACCGGCATGCCATCCACCGAGGTTAAAACATCGCCCGGCTCCAAGCCCAATTGCTGCATAAATGCCTCTTGCCCCGGTACGGGGCGAAGGGTGTACCCAGTTAACGCCCCATTTTCCTGCAATGGTGCCACGGTCACAAAACGCATTAAAGATTGAGGGTTTTGCATTACCTCGGCCGCATCCACGCTGGCGCCCGAAGCCGCCCTCGGTGCGCTCGGGGCTGATCGCCCAAGCGATGCGCTCGGCGGGGGCGCCTGATTAAGCCCTACGGGTTTAGGAAAGGCAATGGCCTCAAGACGCCCCTGATTGGAGAGCAACACACGATCTGGCTCAATGGCGCTAATCTTGACTTGAGCGGTCACCTGATCGCCCACTTGCAACAAGCGCACCTCGCTCCCCACCCGCAGCATGACCAACGGCGGATTTGCGCCCGCAATAATGCCCTCAAGCTGCAAACCCAAGCTTGAGGGCTGCACAGCCGTGGCATTTTGTTGCATCGGTTGCATCACCTGACCGAACAAATGCCAATTAGAAATTTCAGCCGCCAGCGTTTGCGGGGCAGTTGCAACCGCCGACGACGACGACGCCCCCGACCCCACGACGACAGAGGCAGGTAAAGGCGCCAGGACTAGCCACACACTGCGCGCCAAAAGCACCCCAGCAAAACCCAGCAAAATGAGCATGAGTCCATTAGGCACCCAGATTGCGCGACGACTTAACCAAGAATTTGTCAA
Source organism: Halothiobacillus neapolitanus (assembly GCA_022730245.1). Lineage (GTDB taxonomy): Bacteria > Pseudomonadota > Gammaproteobacteria > Halothiobacillales > Halothiobacillaceae > Halothiobacillus > Halothiobacillus neapolitanus_A. Next base: position 7,878 of record DZCK01000014.1, on the reverse strand, counting down.
AATAAAACCCAAGCTAATCGCGCCATATCGCTTTTATACCCCATAAAAATCAGTCTCGCCGCGCTAAGCAAGCATCCACTGCCGCCAGCGGCTGCCAGCGAACAGCTCAAGAGTGTACTGATAAATTAAGCACGATGACGATGAATTTTCGCCCTGTAGACATAATTTTCCGCCCTAAAAGCGGATGCGCAGTGTGCGCGGGGTGTATGAACAGGTCATGACGAAAAGCCAAGACGTGTGCTGCATGAACCTTGCGTATCAATATGAAGTTGCATAGCGGCATCAACTTAAAGCGCCATGCAATGAGCTGGAAACTTAAGCGATAGCTGAAACCAGCCACAGGCTGGTGACAGCCAATAGAGCGCCAATAGCCGCGCCAACCAACACATCCGACAAATAATGCAAGCCCAATACCATGCGCGATAACGCCACCAGCAGCGCGAACGGAATAACGATCCAAGCAAGAACGGGTGCAAAAACGGTCATTTGAATCGCAAAATTCACGGCATGCAAAGTGTGCCCCGAAGGAAAGCTGTATTTGTCCAGCGGGGTGACACTTAAAACCAATCCATCATGCGCTACCTGGGGGCGGGGGCGGGCCGTAAAACGCTTAATGGTGGCATAAATAGCCAAACCCACCCCAGCCGACATCATCATCACACTCATCGGCAACCAAGCGGAAACACCGCCAAATAAAGCCAGCAAAGCCGCCAAGGTATACCACGCCACGCCATCGCCCAAGCGGCTGCTGATTGCAAAAATACGCCGCAAGCCGCGAATCGCATTAACGTGGTTAAGGCGGTACATAACCACCTCTTCCCAATGCAGGTATTTATTTAAGATAAATCGCCCCCGAATAGAGCGGCTTGAAGTAGACATATCAACCTCCCGGTTTTCCCCGATTCGCCAACGCGCTCGGCGCCACAGGCACTGCCTTAGGCTGGGTTCGCGCCGAAGTGGTTTGCGCGGCCACCACTTCGTGCAAATATTGCTCAAACGTTTGAGTTATTAGCACCCAATCGAATGCCGCCGCCGTTTGATGGGCTTTAACACCGGTTAGGCTTACACCATCGACCGCGCACGCGCGTGCCATATCAACAAAGCCCGCCTCATCATCACAATCCGCCAAGTACCCATTAACGCCATGCTGGATAAGCCGACATCCTGCCGCATAATTAAAACTGATACAAGATAAGCCGCTGGCCATCGCTTCTAACACCACGTTGCCAAACGTTTCGCTTTTACTCGGAAAAACAAAGAGATCTGCGCTGGCATAATGCCGCGCTAAGGTATCGCCCCGTTTCATACCAACAAATAGTACCCACGGCAGTGCACGCTCAAGGCGCGCACGCTCCGGCCCATCGCCCACAACCACCGCCACCAAATCGGGGCGCGCCGCGCGCATTGCGTTAAAGGTTTCGATCAGTAAATCCAAATTCTTTTCAGCCGCTAATCGTCCGACATGCAAAGCCACCATCGGTTCGCGCGCAGGTTTAATATCGGCCAGCTGCACCCAGTGCGCGCGTAAATTGTCATCGCGCTGGCCCGGGTTAAATAACCGCGTATCTACCCCGCGCCCCAGCACGGTTAAGCGCTCAAACTCCAGGCTGCGAAGCTCAGAGGCCTGCTGATCGGTTGGGATAAACGTGAGCGCGGTTCGATTGTGAAACCAACGCAAATACCGCATCGCAGGGCCAGCCAGCCAGCCCACGCGGTAATGCGTCATGTAGGTATGAAAATTTGTGTGCAGCGAGGAGGTGACTGGAATACCCAAGCGATGCGCCATGCGCAAAGCCGAAAACCCCAGCGGCCCCTCGGTCGCCACGTGCACCAAATCGGGACGGCTCTGCTGCCATGATTTGAGCAAGGTGCCCGCAGCGGGCAACCCTAAGCGAACCGCCCGATAAAAGGGCAGCGCAAAGCCCGCCACCTCAATACCGTCGCTCAACTCACGCGACATTGCTGCACGGGGACAAACCACCTGCACACGATGACCGGCTTTAATTAAAGCGGCATGCAATTGCGACAGCGTGGTGGCCACGCCATTAATATCAGGATAAAAAGTTTCGGTCACCAGACTGATAAACATCGTCGGCCCCAAGGTTTAAATAAATACGCATTCGGACACGAACACGGCTGAATCTAACCTTAGAGGGGTGAGATGACAAGCCCGTGACGATTTTTTGAAGAACACAAGACATTAGATGGCTTAGGGCAAAACCGCTCCATAAGCACAATAGGTATAAAGAACCAGAGCTTGCCGCTATCTTGGCGCACCATCGAAGGGGGGCTTCGGGCGATCTTGCGTAAAAATCCAGCCTTTGCGCTTAAAAAAGAACAACATGCCAACCGCAACTGAGAGCATGAGCCCTAAAATTATGGGGTAACCGAAATACATCCGTAATTCTGGCATTGCAAACGGGCTATCGCTGCTGCTGCCAAAATTCATGCCGTAGACGCCTGAAATAAAAGTTAAGGGAATAAATAAAGTTGATATGACGGTTAAGGTGCGCATAATTTCATTGAGGCGATTGCTGACACTGGATAAATGTATATCAATTAACCCGGCCACCGTGTCGCGATAAGTTTCCAGCATATCCATAATCGAAATGGTGTGATCGTATAAATCATTTAAATAGGGCTTTAACCCAGCTTCGAGCAAGGGCTCATTTTGTACGCCGCGAATTAAATGGCTTATCACCTCTCGCGTGGGCCAAAGCTCGCGGCGCAACCGATTTAAGGTGCGCTTGGCTTGCTGAATATCAGGCAGGGCGTTTCGATCCGGTTTAACCACTAGACGCTCCTCCAGGGCATCAATGGTGGTGCCAAAACGCTCCAAGAGGGGGTAAATTTGATCGATAATTAAATCCATCAGCGTGTAAAACAAAAAATCAGCCGAATGGATGCGTAACCGTGAACTCGGCTGCGCCAAGCGTTCACGCAATATCCCCGTAATGTCATGGCAAGAGTCGTGAATGCTCAGCACATAATTTTCACTGAGCAGCAGGCTCATTTGCTCAAGCACAACCTCGCCATCCTGCCAACGCGGCACCACCAACACCACAAAAATATGCTCGATATATTCTTCAAGTTTTGGCCGCTGATCGCGCGATTGAATATCCTCTAACAATAAATGGTGCAAGCCAAAACGCGCACCCATATCTTCTAACACGGTCTTATCGGGCAGGCCTTGAATATGCAGCCAGGTGACGCCCTCTTTGCTCGCCGCGATTAACGCTTGCGCCGCTTGGATGCTGGCCGGCAAAACCCCATCCGCCGAGTCTTTGCGGTAGTGCATTAACTGCATCTGCGCGGCTAATGGCTGCGGCTCGTCTAATAAAATGCCCGGCGCTAAGCCCACTCGTCTCAATTTACCCATACCGCGCATAAAAAACTCCTTTAAGAGCACAGAGCATTGTCAAACGTAGCGTAAATTTTGCCGTAAAACCCGCTCAATTGGTGGCTAATTAATGAGAAAAAGCGTTAGCCGAGCTATCATTACCATCTAATTTTCGCCACCAAAGGCTGAGCTTATGTCTGATTTTTGGAACCAAAAATTCTCAAATCCCGATTATTTTTATGGGGATCAACCCAATGACTTTCTTCGCTCGCAGGTATTTCGCTTAAAACCCGGTGCGCGCGTGCTGGTGGTGGGTGATGGCGAGGGGCGCAATGGGGTGTGGCTGGCAGAACAGGGCTTTAAGGTAACCGCCGTCGATTATTCATCCATTGGGTGTGAGAAATCGCGCGCACTGGCGGCGCGAAGAGGGGTGACCCTCGCCACACATTGCGCGGATCTGCTGACATGGCCGTGGCCTGTTGCAGAGTTTGATGCGGTGGTGTCCATTTTTTTGCATTTTTTACCCGAGGATCGCAGCAAGGTCCATCGCCGCATCGAAGCCGCGCTGGCGCCTGAAGGCTGGTTAGTCATTGAGTTATTTCACCCCAAGCAATTGGGCTACACAAGCGGTGGCCCTAAAAACCTCGATATGCTGGTTACCGCCGATGAACTAAAAGCCGATTTTCTGGCCTTAAATTGGTGGCTGTTAACCGAAGGCTGCACCCGGTTAACCGAGGGCTCAGGGCATGCGGGCATGGCGTATACCTCCCATGCCGTAGGGCAAAAACTGCCACAGGGGTGATAGCCCCACCGCCCCGGCGGTGAGCACCAGCCCGCAAATGACTATTGTTCTCATTTGCCTTCGCGTGCTATAGTTAACTCATCGGTTTGTCCACAACCCTTGGTACAATTAAGGCGGTTATGATGTTTTCTGCTTCTCATCGGTTTGCTCGGAGTACCTTCCCGTTGATACTGCCCACCTCGGCACCTCGCCCCACCGCACCCACCGCTAGTTTTAGCATTGGCCTCGCTACTCGCGGGGCGCGCGTGCGTGTAGCGGGGCTTGCGGGCGATTTTCCTGCGCTGGCCAAGCGGCTTGAGGGTATGGGCATCCATGCCGGCAGTGAGCTGGAAATTATTCAGCGCGAGGCTGGCGCGCTCATCGTGCGCGTGGGCAATACGCGGGTGGCGCTGGGTGCCGGCATGGCGCATAAAATCTTGGTTACCTTGTCGGCATGAATACGCCCACAAGCTTGCTGGATCTAAAACCCGGCGATAACGGTGTGGTGCAAGGTTTTTTGCCGGGCAATGCCGATTATCGCCGCCGCTTATTGGCGATGGGTTTAACGCCTGGCACGGCATTTTCAGTCACCCGGGTGGCGCCTTTGGGCGATCCTATTCAGCTGCGGGTTCGCAATTCTGCCCTCAGCCTGCGCAAAGATGAGGCCTCGTTGCTGCGCATCACCCGGGTCGATGCCGATTAACGATCTCTAAAGTCGCCTTATCGCTTTGGCTTAACTTAAATTTTAATGTGAGCATTTATGGCCACCTATACCGTCGGCTTAATCGGCAACCCCAACTGCGGCAAAACCACGCTTTTTAACGCGCTTACAGGCATGAAGCAAAAAGTGGGCAATTGGCCGGGCGTGACGGTGGATCGTAAAACGGGCAGTTTTGATGTGGGGGACAATCACGTTGAACTGGTCGATTTGCCCGGCACCTATTCGCTGGATGCCGCCTCAAGCAGCTCGCTCGATGAAGCCATCGCGCGGGAATATGCGCTATCGGGCGAAGCCGATGTCATCATCAATATCCTCGATGCCAGTAATCTTGAGCGCAATTTATATCTCACCACCCAATTGCTTGAGATGCGTGTGCCGTTGGTGCTGGCCATCAATATGCTCGATTTAGCCGAAGATGCGGGCATTCATATTGATTTTGCCGCGCTAGAAAAGCGCATTGGCTGCCCGGTCGTGCCCATTACCGCCGCTAAAAAGCTGGGGTTAGACGAACTGAAACGCCGCCTGATCGAGCGCGCCGCACATAGCGATGAACTCGGCATTAAAATTGAGTACGCCGCGTTAATCGAAACCGCCCTGCGCGAGCTGTGCCCGCAAGTTGAGCCCTTCGCGGCAGCGCAAAAAGTCGATAAGCGCTGGATGGCGGTTAAATTACTGGAAAGCGATCGCCTGACCCTCGCCACGGTGGACGATACGGTGCGCGCCGCCACCGAACGCGCGCAAGAACATATTCGCGCTCATTTGGATGAAGAGCCCGATGTATTCATCGCTGATGCGCGCTATACCTTCATTCATCAAGTCACCCATGAGAGCGTAACGCAGCGCGGCCAGCTACGCCGCTCGCTCACCGATCGCATTGATGCCATTGTGCTTAATCGATTCCTTGGCATCCCTGTATTTTTGCTGATGATGTATTTACTGTTCGTCATGAGTTTTAACGGCGGCAGCGTTTTCCTCGATTTCTTTGACCAAACCGCCCACACGATTTTTGTGAGTGGGTTTGCCCATCTGCTGCATCTTGTGGGTGCGCCTGAATGGCTCATCACGTTTTTGGCCACCTCGGTCGGCGGCGCTATCCAATTGGTGGCCACCTTCATCGCCCCAATCGGTATGACGTTTTTGTTCCTCTCCCTATTAGAGGATTCCGGCTACATGGCGCGCGCCGCGTTCGTGATGGATCGATTCATGCGCAAAATTGGCCTGCCGGGCAAAGCCTTCGTGCCCATGATCGTGGGCTTTGGCTGCAATGTGCCCGCTGTGATGGCCACGCGCACGTTAGAAGACCCGCGCGAACGCCTGATCTCGGCGCTGATGCAGCCGTTTATGTCCTGCAGTGCGCGCCTCGTTATCTACATGGCGTTCGTCGCGGTATTTTTCCGCGAAAACGGCGGGCAGATCGTATTTGGGCTCTATGTGCTCGGCATCGTGCTCGCCATTCTCACGGCTCTGCTGCTGAAAAAAACCGCCCTGCGCGGTGAAGCCACCCCGTTTATTATGGAGCTCCCCACCTACCACATCCCCACCCTGCGCGGCCTGCTGCTCACCACGTGGGAGCGGCTTTCGGTGTTCATTTTGCGTGTCGGCAAGGTGATTATTGTCGCCTCCGTGATTGTCACCCTGCTGTCCAGCTTTAGCACCAGCGGCAAACCCTTGGGCGAAGGGGAAGTGGGTAACTCTATTCTGGGCGCCATCGGCAAAACCATCACCCCCGTCTTTCACCCCATGGGCATTACCGATGAAAACTGGCCCGCTGCCGTGGGCTTGCTCTCAGGTGTTGTGGTGAAAGAAATCGTGATGGGCACCCTGAACGGCGTGTACACCCGCATGGATGCCGGTGACGCCGCCCAAGCTCAAGCCCTGTCTCAAGCCACCGCGCCCCACACCGTGCCTTTCGATTTCTGGGGGGATCTGGGTAAAGCCGTTGCCACCATCCCCGCCAATGCGGCGGCCTTCGCGCATGGCTTTTTTGACCCCCTTGGGTTTGGCGCCGTTGAAGAAGCCCAAAACAGCAACCTGCAACAAGCGGCCGAACAACAAAAGCTCGACACCACCACGCTCGCCCGGATGGGCAGTCTATTCACCGAGTCGGCAGCCATTGCCTACCTGATCTTCATCCTGCTGTACATTCCCTGCGTGAATACAATGGCCGCTATTTATCGAGAAACCGCCAGCCGCGCGTGGACGGCGTTCTCCATTGTGTGGGGCATTGGTTTGGCCTATGGCTTGGCCGTGCTGTACTATCAATTTGCCAATTTCACCGCGCACCCCACCCAATCGTTAATGTGGCTCGGGGTCATTGCTGCCGCGCTCATTGCCGCCATTTGGGCATTGCGCCAAAACGGGGTTCGGCACGCCCAAAGCAGCGCCACTTAGCCGCAGCAGAAGGGAGGTTATCCATACCATGCAGCCAAATTCCGACACCCGAGTGCTCACACCAAGCCACGTTAAAAACTATCTCAAACAGCGCAGCATGGCGCCTTTAAGCGATGTGATTAACCGCTTTGACGCGCCCACCGACGCCGTTGTCGCCATTCTTGAATTTTGGCAACAACGTGGCAGGCTTCGGCGAATTTACACGCAATCAGCAGCCGGTTGCCAATCGGGGGGCTGTGGCTCTGGTAGCTGCAGCACATCATCCGCGTCTTGCCAAACCGCCCCCGCCAGCAACGATTTATACGAGTGGCTAGAACCCAGCGCCGCCCCAGTGGGCTTTGACGCGCTGGTCGATTTCTCTGAAGCGTGGCAGCCCCGCATCAGCCACAAAAGCTAGCGTTGCAGCGGTGGTTTAGGGTCTTGCGGGATAGTAATACGGGGGTGGCGGGCTCGTTTGCGGCAAAAATTGGCTGAAAAAAGATAACGGCCGGCCAACCGATTGATTCATTTGCCCCACATCTTGGCGCAACGACAACATCGATTGATTCATCATCTGCATTGTTCGCGTCACTTCCGTTAAATGAAGCGGCGCCCTCTACTGCACATTTTACATGCGCGGCTCAAACGGCATGGATAGCTTCATCT
>DZCK01000112.1 GCA_022730245.1 Halothiobacillus neapolitanus | reverse complement strand
CTGGCGCTCAACATCAGCCAAACGAGCCGCCAGAACACTCAAAGCGCGGGCTTTATTTTTGTGTTGCGAGCGCTCATCTTGGCACTCCACCACCATGCCAGTCGGCAAATGGGTGATGCGAATGGCAGAATCGGTTTTATTGATGTGCTGCCCGCCCGCGCCCGAGGCGCGAAAGGTATCGATCCGCAGGGTCGATGGATCAAGGGTAACGGCTTCGGCCTCAGGCACCACGGGCATAACCGCAACGGTAGCCGCCGAGGTATGCACCCGCCCTTGGGTTTCTGTGGCGGGCACCCGCTGCACGCGATGCGCGCCCGATTCAAATTTAAGTGCCGCAAAAACACCATCGCCACTAATTTGGGCAATGGCCTCGCGATACCCACCGTGCTCACCTTCCTGAGCCGATAAAATCTCCGAGCGCCAACCGCGTGCATCGGCATATCGTAAATACATGCGCAGTAAATCACCGGCAAATAAAGCCGCTTCATCTCCGCCGGTGCCCGCGCGCACCTCTAAAATAATATCGCCATCATCCGCCGGATCATGGGGGAGCAAATGCAGTTTTAACGCATCATCAAGCGCTTCTATTTGGGTGCGCAATTCGGGGATTTCTTCGTCCGCGAGCTCGGCCATATCTCGATCCGCTTCTTTACTCATGACAAGCGCGGCTTCTAACGCCTGCTTGGTTTTCTGATAACGCGCCAACACTTCAACCAAATCATGCAGGCGAGCATGCTCTTTGGATAAGGTGCGAAAGCGCGTTTGATCATTAATAACCTCCGGCTCGGATAATAAAGCGGTGAGTTCTTCATATCGTTCGGACAAGGCAAATAATCGATTAAATAGAGCCGGTGGTAACATAGATTTTCAGCAAAAAAGGTAAATTGAATGATGGCGTAGTGCCATACAGCATGAGGGCTTTTGGGGCGCTAACGGTGGGGTGTATCCGCTAAACCCAGCACATTTTGCACCGCATGAACGGTGGGAAGATCGCCACTGGCGCAGGCCTCACGCAGCACCACGGTGGGGTGGTGTATTAAACGGTTGGTTAATGTATTGGCTAAAAAGTCCAACGCTTCAGCCGGGCTTTTTCCGGCGGACAACAGGGCTTTTGCCCGAAATAGCGCATCATCGCGCATCTGTTCTGATTGCTGGCGATACGATTTAATCAATTCAGCGCCCGTTTGCAGCTGCACCCACTCAAGAAAGTGCCCCACTTGAAGATTGATGATTTCTTCCGCTTGCTCAGCCGCCGCCACGCGCGATTTTTGCCCTTCATCAATCACGGTTTTTAAATCATCTACCGTATAGAGGTACACATCTTGCAGTTCGGCCACTTGCGGCTCAATATCGCGGGGAACGGCGATATCCACCATAAAAATTGGCCGGCGTTTACGTTGCTTTAATGCCTGCTCAACCGCCCCTTTACCCAACACGGGCACGGGGCTTGCGGTTGATGAGATAACCACATCCGCTTTATGCAAGTGCTTGGGAATATCCGCAAGGCCAATGGCAAGCCCGCCGAACTGTTCGGCCAGATGGTGCGCGCGCTCAATGGAACGATTGGCCACAATCACCTGCCGCAACCCATTGCCTTGCAAGTGCCGAGCGCATAGCTCTATGGTTTCACCCGCACCAATCAATAGCGCTGTTTTTTGCGAGAAATCACCAAAAATCTGCTTGGCTAAACTCACGGCCGCAAACGCAACCGACACGGGGCTCGCCCCAATTTGCGTATCGGTTCGTACCTGTTTGGCTACTGAAAACGTGTGTTGAAACAAACGATTAAGCACAGGCCCCAGCGCTTGGGCATCTTGCGCGATGGTGAACGCATCTTTAATTTGCCCCAGAATTTGCGGCTCACCCAACACCATAGAATCCAAGCCGCAGGCCACGCGCATTAAATGACGAATCGCCAATTCACCGGTATGGGAATACACATAGGGCGCAATCGATTCAACCGGCAGCTGATGAAAAGCCGCCAACCACTCCACAAGATTTTCACGCACGCAGTTAGAGTGCGCATAAATTTCAGTGCGATTACAAGTCGATACAATCGCGACTTCTTTAGCACCACAATTGCGGATTAAACCATTCAGCGCAGAAACCAAGCATTCAGGGCCAAAAGCCACGCGCTCGCGCACATCGACGGGCGCTGTTTTGTGATTTAATCCGAACGCAATGAGTGACATCTGCGATTTATAGCCTTTCAGGTAAGGGTGGCCGCATCCTGCGTTTAAAATTTCAGGCAAAGATTATATAAGCAAAGCACAAAATACGCATGAGACATCTTGAGCGGCAGGCGGGTTTGTCTCATTCATTGCGCCCCAAATCGTTCAAGGGCAAGCGCTGGCGATTGCGGAACAAAGGCCAGTATCGCCCGGATGCCAACGCGAGCGAGGCCAGCCCCAACACGGCAAGCGACCAATTTGCCCATACGCCTAACGGGTAGCCGGCATCAAACCAAGGCGCAGATAAAGCACAAATCGCGGTAACAACAATCCCCGTGGGCGCAGGCCAGCGCGCATGGGCTAATTTTGGCCATTTTGATAATAATTTTTGCCCTAAAACCACCGACATTAAGCCGATGAGGCTACCCGCCAAGACATCGGTGGGCCAATGCACGCCCACGGCCATCCGCGAGACCGCTAAAACAGATGCGGCCAAGAGCACCAAAGCCGACCATCCAACCGACAACCTCAAGCCCACAATCATCAAGCCTGCCAGCGTAAAGGCCGTCACGGCATGACCCGAGGGGAAACTGCCGTGATCAAGCCTATGGCCGATCAAATGCATCATATCGGCAGCCAGCACGGCGGGCGGGCGCGGCACATCTAAAATAGGCTTAATAGTATGCGTAATGACCGTCGCAATTAAGGCGGCTACCAGCAGTAAAGCGGCAAGACGCGGACGCAGCAGCAGAACGGGCAAGAACAAACCCAAAGCCAAATAAGTATCGGCAAACGAGGTCATCCCCGACCAAAAGTGGGGTGCCAAAGGCCCTAAGTTATTAAACGCATGAAATATCGCCACGCGATAGTCAGGGAAAATACTCAGAAAAATCAATGCGATTGATGCCGTAATCGCAAAGCCACAGGCTAAGCGCATACCCGGCAAAGCCAAAAGATTGCTATCGGCGCGCGTTAAATCGACTGGATGGTTCATGAGGGTGCCAATGTTGGAGATAAAGTTGAAGAAGGTTGACACCAATCCGCTAACTCAAGTTCAGCCAGCGCGGCTGGTCGAATATGGTACGACTTCACCTCTTTGGATTCGTAATAGGTGCGTGAAAGCATTTCAGAGAGCACGCCGGTAGTTAAAATTTGTACCGCGATGAGCACCAACATAATACCCACCATAAACAAGGGCCTGTCGCCGATACGCTCACCCAGCATTTTAAGCACGAGTAAATAAGACAAGATCACACCACCCGCCGCCCCAAACGCCAGCCCCAACATGCCAAAAAAATGCGCCGGACGCGCAGCAAACCGCATAAAAAAATAAACCGAAATCAAATCAATAATGACCCGAAACGTGCGCGATAAACCATACTTGGATACGCCCGCCGTGCGGGGATGATGCGCGACTACCTCTTCCTGAATCCGGCTCGGAGATGTTTGAGTTGCCAACCAGGCAGGAATAAATCGGTGCATTTCACCGTACAACCGCACGCCTTTAATAACCGAGGCGCGAAATACTTTCAGGCTGCAACCGTAATCATGCAGCGTCACCCCCGTAATTTTGCGAATAAGCCGATTGGCAATGGCGGAAGGCACTTTACGCAGCCATAAATTATCTTTACGATTTTTACGCCAGCCCGAAACCAAATCGAGATCTTCTGCCAGCAAACGATGCACCATACGCGGAATATCAATGGGATCATTTTGCAAATCACCATCGAGTGTCGCAATGACATCGCCCCGGGCAAGATCAATCCCAGCCTGCATCGCCGCCGTTTGACCAAAATTACGCGCTAACGGCACACACCGCACATGCGAACCATAAACAATTCGTCCCTGCGTGGCCTCAGCAACCGTTCGATCCGATGAACCATCATCAACCAATAAAACTTCCCACGGCTCTGAATACGCGGCCAACGCCTCATGCACCCGCTGTAATAACGGGGCGATATTGTCTTGCTCATTAAATACTGGGATAACCAGCGACAAACTCGCCGCGCGATAAGGGGGCATACAGGCTCCTAGGCATCGAAAATGATCGAAACACCGCATTCAAATTAACGAGGGCATCGAATGCAAAAAGAGGGATTTTATGCCAAATTCAAAACAAAAACCCTTTACCGCGCGCAAAAGGCAAACGCACAGCATTTAAACCCAAGCAAAACAAGTGCGCTGGGTTCAACCCAATTCGCGCGCAAAATCACGCTCGGCATGAATAGTGAAGCGCTTAAATCACTGGCTGGTTGAGCTCAAACTGGCACGCTCACCCTAAGCCTATTTAGATAGTTCCCTTGATAAATCAGGTAGTAATGGGCTCAATCTCAGGCCATTGGCGCCTTAATTGCTCAACTAATCGTGACAAAGGCGTTATACCCACAAACACATCAGCGATTTTGCCCTTTTGAATCAAAATCAAAGTTGGCGTGCCCATGATGCGAAGTGCTTGCGCCAACGCGCGGTGATGAAGCACCGACAAATGCACCACCCGTCCCGGATATTGCGCATTTAAATGAGCCAGCACAGGCGCCATGCGACGACAAGCGCTGCAATTAGGCGAACCAAATTCAATTAATGCATTCATAGAATCAGCGTTTGCTAATTCCCCATCCAAAGCCATCGCTGGACGCTCAGCCACAAAAGCCGCCCAAAGCGCAGGTGGCACCGCTTGCCCACGCATCGATTGCGCTCGGCGCTGCACCACCCACTGCCCTAACAAAATAAGCAAAACGAGCGCTGCCAACACGGCAGGTACGATTAAATCAGGCATTGGCGGCAATCCCCCACAGTAAATTTGATATAACAATGGCCCAGCTAAGCATTGAACAAAATAGCCGAGAAACACATCCAACGAAAAATATATTCAAACGCAGCAAAAGGCTAAGGCGCCTCCGATCAAATCCTTGGTGCTACGCGAAGCTGGCGAAGCCCGCCGAGTGGCTGATCCAAAAGCCGCAAAACGAGTCAAAAGCCGCCGGTCTTAGTTATCATTGACGCCAAGGCCGATCACGATGAGTTGCAGCACGCACGAATGGAATCACCTTTCGTCTCACGCCGCGCCTTGCGACTCATCCCTCAAAAGCCCTCTTGGCCACGAAGAATTTAATCAGAGGCTCCCTTATATGCGCTTTAATTCACGTTTTACACACAATAATCTCGATTGGCCCACTTTAATCGAGCAGCTCAATCAATCGCGCAACCCAAGGCAGAGATTAACACCCGATCCCCGCGCATTGGCTCAACGCTGGCAGCCTGCACAAGGTTTTACTGTTATTCGGGAGCCCGCCCTCATTGAGCCCGAAGCACTCTTACATCGTGAGCGACAATGGGGTCAAATTGAACGCAATACACGCCTATTTCTCGAAGGAAAACTCGCTAACCACGTTCTACTCTGGGGTGCGCGCGGCACAGGAAAAAGCGCACTCATCCGTGCGCTTCTCGCTCGGCATGGCGGGAAAAATTTAGGCATGATTGAGCTTGAT
>DZCK01000013.1 GCA_022730245.1 Halothiobacillus neapolitanus | reverse complement strand
CCGAACATGCGCCTCGTGGACATCGCCGCCGTCTCGGCCATCGCCCATGACGCCGGGGCAATGGTTGTGGTGGACAACACCTATGCAACGCCGGTGCTGACCCGGCCGATCGAGCTTGGCGCCGACATCGTGGTGCATTCGGCCACGAAATACATGGGCGGCCACGGCGATCTGGTCGGCGGCGTCGCCGTGGGCCGCGCCGAGGACATGGCGCAGGTGCGCGTCGTCGGCATGAAGGACATGACCGGCGCGGTGATGGCGCCCTTCAACGCGATGCTGGTGCTGCGCGGACTGAAGACACTGAAGCTGCGGATGGACCGCCATTGCCAAAGCGCCATGACCGTCGCCCGCGAACTGGACGCGCATCCTGCGGTGGCACGGGTGCATTATCCGGGCCTCGAGACCTTCGCGCAACACGATCTGGCCGCCCGCCAGCGGGCGCTCACCGCAGCACCCACGGGTATCACCGGGGTTGACCCCGCACAATTTGCAGGCAAGCTCATCGGGCAAGACATTGATATTGAGCAAGTTTTGGCAGCGAAAGCCAATGCGGAACGTGCCGGCGTGGCGCACTTGGTCAGCTTCCGTGAGGCTGATGCCTGGGCGGAACCCTGCCCCGCCGCATTTGAAGGCATCACGCACGGATTGTTAGTGAGCAACTTGCCCTATGGCCATCGCCTCGACATTCAGGGCGGCTCTGCCTATGGTGCAAAAGATAGCGCACCGGATTTTTCAACCCTCACCGATCAATGGCAAACCTGCTTAAATGGCTGGCATTGGGCGGTGCTTTTGGCTGAAGGCGAAGGCAAAAACTGGCCGCTACGCTATGAGCGCGCGTTTCCCATGGATCAAAGTGGCATCGCCATTGACATGATTCGGGGCAATTTTGATGGCAAAGGCCGCCGAGAAGCCCCCGGCCCCATTGGCCTTGCCAATCGTTTAAGTGCGGCCGCGGCCAGCGCCACCGAGCTTGTCGATGGCGAACCCTTTGCCAATCGCTTGCAAAAAAATGTTCGTCACCTCAGTAAAATTATCGCGCGCGAGGGGGGCTGCTGTTATCGCGTGTACGATGCTGATTTGCCCGACTTTAATCTTGCGATTGATCTCTACCGCGATGAAACCGGTGAAACTTGGGCGGATATTCAAGAATACCGCGCACCCAACACCATCGACCCCCAGCTTGCCCGCGCCCGGCTCAGCATCGCCGTCAACCAAACCATCACCGGCTTAGCATTGGCACCCAACCACTGCGTGGTACGCCAGCGCAAGCGGCAAACGGGCAGCGAGCAATATCAAAAAATTACGCAAGAACGGCTAGAGCGCGTCGTGATCGAAGGCGGCACCCGCCTGATGATTAACCTAACCGACTACCTAGATACCGGACTATTTCTCGATCATCGCGCTGTGCGCGATTGGGTGGCCAAACTATCGCAGGGCAAAAGCCTGCTGAATTTATTTTGTTACACCGCCAGCGCGTCGGTGCGTGCCGCCCATCAAGGGGCTGCCCGCAGCTTGTCCATTGATTTGTCGCATACCTATCTTGATTGGGCGGAGCGGAATTTCGCCCTGAATAAAATCAAGGTCGGCAGCGACCATCGCCTCGTGCGCGCCGATGTACTCGAGTGGCTAGATCAGCGCCAGAACAGCGTTTACCAGCCGGAACGCTTTGATGTCATCTTCTGTGATCCGCCGACTTTTTCGAATTCAAAATCAATGCAAGACACGCTCGATATTCAGCGCGATCACGAGCAAATGATTGAAATCTGCATGCATTTGTTAGCCTGCGAAGGAATTTTAATCTTTTCAAATAACCTAAAAGGTTTTAAATTGTCGGCACATTTGACGGAAGAATTCTTAATCAATGACTTATCGAGAAAGACCCTCCCGCCCGATTTCGCTCGAACACCGCACAGACGCAGTGTGTATGAAATCCGGCATCGCCCCCGTGACTAACCTAAGCGGGAGAACCTTCAGCCTTATCGGGCTCGTGCTAACCGCCGTGCTTAGCTTAAGTGGCTGCGCTAACCTGCCTGTGACTGAATCCAGCGGTGCCGCACCGCAAGCCAATGCACAATTTGGCGATTTGAGTAATTCGGTACAAACGCAAACGGCCCGTCGTCAAGACGATGATACTTATGGCTTTCAAAACGATAGCCTAAACAAGCGCCTGCCCCGCAACCCGCTTCAGGCAATCGATACTAAAAACCTTGCCGAGTCCTCTGCCGGCGAAGCCATCATCATGGCCATGGCTCAGCTGGGTGTGGCTTATCAGCGCGGCGGTTCTTCAATGAATCAGGGGTTTGATTGCAGCGGCCTTACAAGCTATGTGTATAAAAAAGCCGATATCACCCTGCCCCGCACGGCACGCGATCAATACGCCTTCACCCAGCGCGTTGCAAAAGCCAATTTGAAGCCGGGTGATTTATTATTCTTCAAAATACGCAGCCGAAAAATTGATCATGTCGCCATTTATGTGGGCGATAACACCTTTATCCATGCCCCCAAGCCCGGTGAACGGGTTCAGTACGCCAAGCTCAACGATGCTTATTGGCGTAAACATTATGTTGGCGCAGGCCGTGTCCCGGGCTCGCATCATATTGATATAGCTGAAAACAATCGATAAATAGAGCCTAGCAGCCTGGGTGCTAATCGAGGTGCAAACCTTGGCGGGCTTTAAAATTGCCCCACGCAGCGAGTTATTTCCCGCCGCTAATCACCCAGCCGGTAATCCCAGTAAAAGCCATCAAAAACCCAGCGGGTGCCAGCATCAGCAAATCCATAAAAGGCGAATTACTTCCGTCTTTTATCAAAAACATGGCGCTGAACCCGCCAACGACCCCAATAAAAACTAAGATCGCGCCCAAAATAAGCAAAAATTTAGAAAACCGCCCCAAATTTGAGGGTCTGAGTCTTGGCTCATAGCGATAGGGATTATGCGCACCGGGCTCAAATTCTTCTTTATCATCTTGCGGGTTCATATAAATTCCTGTGGTATCTGCCATGCGTTCACTTGAGTTTAAGATAACATTCCGGCACGCATTCGGCATTCGATGTTTTTATTGCACCCCACATTAATACCCACTTATGAGCCAGTGCCGTTCTGATAGAATCGATGGTTAATTTTAGTTAATCCTTAGGAGATTTGCTGTGTTGGAGTTTTCAGTTAAAAGCGGCGCGCCCGAGAAACAACGTTCATCTTGCCTTATTGTGGGCGTATTTGAAGCGCGCAAACTATCCGATGCAGCACTCACGATTGATGAAATCAGCGAAGGGCATATTGGCGCTATCACCCGCCGGGGCGATATGGAAGGCGAGTTGGGCGACACGCTACTGATTCACGGCGTGCCTAATATCCAAGCCGAGCGCGTGCTGCTCGTTGGTTTAGGCAAAGAGCGTGATTTTGATTTACCCGCATTAATCAAAGCCACCACGGCGGCCGTTAAAGCCTTGCATTATCGTGGCACAACCGAATGCGTGAGCCACCTCACCGAACTCGATATTAAAGGCGTGGAATTTGAGCAAATTATCCGCCAGAGCGTTCTCGCCATTGATGCGGCGGTTTACCGGTTCGATCAACTCAAATCTACCCCCGAACCCAGCCCCCGCCGCCCCTTGCGCAAAGTAACCTTCATCACCCCCAGCCGTCGCGGCTTGCTGGATGCGGAAGCCAGCGTGCGTGAAGCGATGGCGATTAGCTCTGGCATTCATCTCACGAAAAACTTAGCCAATTTGCCGCCCAATTTATGCACACCCACCCTCTTGGCCGACCATGCCCGCAAGCTGACGGAAACCCACCCCGCCTTAACAGTCGAGGTGCTGGATCAATCCCGCATGGAAGCGCTTGGTATGAACGCGTTACTGGCTGTCGCCAAGGGCAGCATTGAGCCGCCCAAGCTGATTGTGATGGAACATATGGGCGGCAATGCCGACGATGCGCCGATTGTGCTGGTAGGCAAAGGGGTTACTTTTGATTCGGGCGGTATTTCGCTCAAACCCGGTCTTGATATGGATCAAATGAAATACGACATGGCGGGCGCCGCTGCGGTCATTGGGTTGATCTCCATCGTGGCTGAGTTGCGCCTACCCATTAATGTTGTAGGCATTGTGCCCTCGGTTGAAAACATGCCCGATGGCAAAGCCTTAAAACCCGGTGATGTCATTAAAAGCATGTCCGGGCAAACCATCGAAGTGCTGAACACCGATGCGGAAGGCCGTTTAATTTTATGTGATGCCCTCACCTACGCCAAACGCTTCAAACCGGAACTCGTGATTGACATGGCCACGCTCACCGGCGCCTGCGTCATTGCCCTTGGGCGCGTGCCGAGCGGCTTGTTTAGCAACCACAAATCCCTGGCGCAAGAACTCATCAAGGCCGGTGAAGCCAGCCATGATCGCGTGTGGGAATTACCCCTTTGGGATGAATACCAGCCCCAGCTCAAAAGCAACTTTGCCGATATGGCCAATATTGGCGGGCGTGAAGGCGGCGCGCTCACGGCGGCAGCGTTTTTATCGCGGTTTACCAAAGACTATCGCTGGGCGCATTTGGATATCGCAGGCACCGCGTGGAATACCGGCGAGAATAAAGGGGCGACAGGCCGTCCGGTCGCACTGATTTCAGAGTTTCTGCTTAAGCGCGCCAAAGCGCACAGTGCAGGCTAAGGCCATCGTGCGCTGATTGATGCAGGCAAAACCAGCACGCCATCGCGGCGCGTTATCACACGTCACGCGCGAGGTAGTCCCCGAACTGGGTTTAACGTTTGAATTAACACGCAAACCCATCAAGCGGGCGTATTTGCGTGTGCGCTCGCCAGATGGCCAGATCACCGTGAATGCCCCGCTCCAGCTGCCGATGGTCATGATTCACGCGCTGATTACGCAGCATTACGGGTGGATCATCAAAAACCAAACCCGCCTGTCACAACAAAACCCCGCACCGGATGCGTGGGCGCTGACACCGGGGCAAACGCTGCATGTGTTGGGCGAACCCCACCGGCTTCATCTCGCACCCAACGCCGAATGCGATCACATCGAATGCCGCGATGGGGTTTTGTATCTACACAGTCGGATGCCCTTGCGTGCTGAGCACCAGCGCGCACTAATCAATCACTATCTGCGGGTGCGACTGCACGGCATCCTGCATGAGCGTCTGCCATTCTGGTCGGCCAGCATGGGCGTAACGGCAAGTTTTATCGGCATAAAACGCATGAAGACCCGCTGGGGCAGCTGCAATATTCGGGATCGGCGAATCTGGATCAATCTGGAACTGGCGCGCATGCCCATGGGTTGCATCGACTTGGTACTGGTTCATGAACTGACCCATTTATTAGAACGCGGCCACAATGCGCGATTCTACGGCTTGATGAATCAATTTCTGCCCGACTGGCGGGCACACGAGGCCGAACTCAAAAACTGGGGCATGCTGGGGTTATAAGCTTGATGTTCGGATCTCGCGCACCGGTACACCGCGCAACAAACCCGCATAGGCTTGATAATCGGATCGCGCACATCGTTACACCTCGTAACAAACCCGCAATACGCGCGCAATGGCTACCCCACAAACTAATCGCCATTCATCATAATTAAGAGGCTTGTTTATGGTTCATCGGCACAAATTGATCCTTGGCGGTTTGGCGTTATCCCTCATTGCATTCACTAGCGCTTCATTTGCCGAAACGGCATCACCCACCCCAGCACCTTCCGCGATGCAAGAGCGCGGGCACACGCCCACGGCGGCAGATTTTGAACGACTCAATAATCAAAACCGCACCCGAACCCAATCGGGTGACGGCATGGGATCAGGCCAACACAGCATGACGCGGGGATCAACCCACGCCTCAGGTAGTGGCCAGCAACGCCGCTACGGCGGTGGGCGATAAGCCACTCAATTTTTAGCCCGGAGCGGCGAGCGCCACTGCCACGTTGGCTCGTGCCAGTAAAAAATCCTTAAATGCTTGGGCAATCGGCGAAAGGAGCTTGTCGGCACGGTGCACCACATACCAGTGCCGCATAATCGGAAAGCCCGCCACCGGCAAAATAACTAACCGTTTCAGCATCAACTCCATTTCCAGGGTTTGCTCCGAAATAATGCCCAGCCCCAAACCTGCTTGCACCGCCATTTTGATGGCTTCATTACTGTTCATTGCCATGCTTTTTTTAATTTCCAGATGCTTGGCCGCAAAAAACCGCTCCATCGCCCCCTGAGTACCCGAACCCGCCTCCCGCTCGACGAAGGGTTCATCCGCCAGCTCTTGAATGGGGATTTTGCTACGACCTGCCCAGCGATGATCCGGCGGGGCGATCACCACAAGAGGATTATCCTTAAACCGCGTCGCCACCAAACCCAAGCCCTCGGGTACCTGCCCCATAATGGCCAGATCAATCCGGTTTTCGGTCAATCGTGCCAATACCTCGGCTCGATTGGATACTTCTAAATGGATGGACACCTTGGGATGCTCACCCCGAAAACCCGCCAAAATATCAGTGACCACCGCATTCACCGTTGAGGTGACCGCTATCTGAAAAAGTTCATGCTGATTTTAACGGACGGCAAGCCCGCCGATATCGACGTACCCGATGAGCGCCTGCTGGATGAGCGCCTGCTGATTGAGGATGCCCGCAAAGCCGTCATTGAGTTAGGCGCGCAAAACATCTACCCCTACTGCATCAGCCTAGATGCGCGCGTACAATCAGGCGACGATGACTACGTTCGCCACATTTTTGGCACGCAGCACACCATTATTGACCGCATCGAACGCCTACCCGAGCAACTGCCCAAGCTGTTTATGACGCTCACCCGATAACCCCTCAGGAGAATCCCATGACAACACCCGCCTGCCCTCAATGCGGCCAAACCAACACCTACCCTGATGGCGAATTATTCATCTGCGCAGATTGCGGGTTTGAATGGCCAGCCACCCCGAAAGAAGCCCAAGATGAGGCGCGCGTGGTGCGTGATGCCAACGGCACCGTCCTTGCCGATGGCGACACGGTGACCTTAATCAAGGATCTAAAAGTGAAGGGTTCATCCATCACCCTAAAAGTTGGCAGCAAAATCAAGGGCATACGCATTGTTGATGGCGACCACGAGCTCGATTGCAAAACCGATGCGGGTCCTATGATGCTCAAAGCCTGCTTTGTGAAAAAAGCGTAAATCGATCACATCAGTGATTGATTTTTGCATCCTGTTCAGGCGAACGCGCGGCTTAAGCTATGGGTTCAGCGCGCGCCAGTAAGTAATCCAAAAAGGCCCGCGCCACCACCGATAACTGACGACCGGCGGGGTACACCGCATACCATTGGCGATGAATCGGAAAACCCTCCACATCCAGCACCGCAAATTGCTCCGGCTGATGCATCACAAGCGTGTGTTGAGACAGAGCCGAAATACCTAAACCCGACAAAATTGCTTGCTTAATCGCCTCATTGCTCCCCAACTCCATGCGCGGGCGGAGCGCAATCTCGTGTTCTGCAAAACGCCGCTCGATTGCGGTACGCGTGCCTGAGCCAACTTCCCGCATTAACCAGGGTTCATTGACCAATGCTTTAAGCGGAATATTTTTCGCCTTCGCTAATGGGTGATCGGGGGCGGCCAAAACCACAATCGGATTATCCATAATCGGCGTTACGACCACCTCCATATCCAGCGGTGGCTGACCCAATAAATACAAATCATCTAAATTATTGGCAATGCTGGCCAGCACTTGCTCTTTATTTGTCACGCGCAAACTCACTTCAATGCCCGGATAGAGCTTGGCAAACTCCCCCAGCAAACGCGGCGCGAAATACGAGGCCGTTGAAATCGCCATCAAGCGAAGCTGCCCCTGTTTTAAACCTTGGCGCTCGGCCACCGACATGGAAAATCGATCCATGATATCGAACACCTCACGCGTGGCTCGAGCCAACTCGCGCCCATCTTCAGTGAGATGAATTTTTTTACCCACCTGTTCAATCAAAGGCACGCCGACCATATCGCTGAGTTTTTTCATCTGCATTGAAACAGTCGGTTGCGTCAGATACAACGCCTCGGATGCCTTCGTAAAACTTTTAAAATGCGCGATGGCATCAAAAATTTCGAGTTGCCTAAATGTCGTATATTGCCGCATTCAATTAGCCCCGCCTAATATCACTGAGATCATAGATAGAATTCTATTCTTATAATAGAAAATATCGACTGTTATTGATGATTTAATCTCGGCATGATGCTTAAACGCGTCAGGCCACAGGGGCATTTCGCGGATCACCGACCCCTTTCTGGAGGAAC
Organism: Halothiobacillus neapolitanus; assembly: GCA_022730245.1. Lineage (GTDB taxonomy): Bacteria > Pseudomonadota > Gammaproteobacteria > Halothiobacillales > Halothiobacillaceae > Halothiobacillus > Halothiobacillus neapolitanus_A. Next base: position 16,212 of record DZCK01000013.1, on the reverse strand, counting down.
TCATGGCAGTTAAAAAGTACAACGCAGGTGTTAAAGAATACCGGCAAACCTATTGGATGCCCGAATACACCCCACTGGATACCGATATCCTGGCGTGCTTCAAAATCACCCCCCAAGCAGGTGTAGATCGCGAAGAAGTGGCCGCTGCCGTAGCCGCCGAATCCTCAACCGGCACCTGGACCACCGTGTGGACCGACCTGTTGACCGATTTGGATTACTACAAAGGCCGCGCCTACCATATCGAAGACGTACCAGGTGATGATACCTGCTTCTACGCTTTTGTAGCCTACCCAATTGACCTTTTCGAAGAAGGCTCAATGGTTAACGTACTCACCTCACTGGTTGGTAACGTATTCGGCTTTAAAGCCCTGCGCGCCCTGCGCCTGGAAGATATCCGCTTCCCCATTGCCTATATCAAAACCTGTGGCGGCCCGCCGAATGGCATCCAGGTTGAGCGTGACAAGCTGAACAAATACGGCCGTCCCCTGCTTGGTTGCACCATCAAGCCAAAACTGGGCTTGTCTGCCAAAAATTATGGCCGCGCGGTATACGAAGTTCTTCGCGGTGGTTTAGATTTTGCAAAAGACGATGAAAACGTCAACAGCCAACCGTTCATGCGCTGGCGTGATCGCTTCGACTTCGTGATGGAAGGCATCCTGAAAGCTGAAGCAGAAACCGGCGAGCGCAAAGGTTCTTACCTGAACGTCACCGCTGCCACCCCAGAAGAAATGTACAAACGGGCTGAATACGCGAAAGAAATTGGCGCGCCAATCATCATGCACGATTACCTAACCGGCGGCTTAACAGCCAACACAGGTTTGGCGAACTGGTGCCGTGAGAATGGCATGTTGCTGCACATTCACCGTGCCATGCACGCCGTACTCGACCGCAACCCACACCACGGCATCCACTTCCGCGTCCTCACGAAAGTATTGCGTTTGTCGGGCGGCGATCACCTGCATTCAGGTACCGTTGTCGGTAAATTGGAAGGCGATCGTGCAGCCACTTTGGGCTGGATCGACACCATGCGCGACTCCTTCATTCCTGAAGATCGTTCACGCGGCCTGTTCTTCGATCAAGACTGGGGCTCAATGCCGGGCGTATTCCCCGTCGCATCGGGTGGTATCCACGTATGGCACATGCCTGCGCTGGTGAACATCTTCGGTGATGATTCCTGCTTGCAGTTCGGCGGCGGCACTTTAGGCCACCCATGGGGCAACGCAGCCGGCGCGGCCGCCAACCGTGTGGCACTTGAAGCGTGCGTAGAAGCACGTAACTCAGGCGTTGAAATTGAGAAAGAAGGCAAATCTGTTCTGGAAAAAGCGGCGAAAAGCAGCCCAGAACTGAAAATCGCCATGGAAACATGGAAAGAAATCAAGTTTGAATTCGACACCGTCGACAAACTGGACGTTGCCCACAAGTAATGCCATTAGTTGGGTTGGCTTGCACCAACCCAAGATAGCCACTAATTTTAGGAGTTTTTTCCATGAGCGAAATGCAAGACTACAAATCACGTTTGAGCGATCCCGCCAGCCGTAAATTTGAAACCTTTTCTTACTTGCCTGCCATGACCGATGCAGAAATGAAAAGCCAAGTGCAATACATTGTGAACCAAGGCTGGAACCCAGCCATTGAACACACTGAGCCAGAGCACCTGATGGATTCTTACTGGTACATGTGGAAGCTGCCTATGTTCGGTGAAACCGATGTAGACAAAATCCTAGGTGAAGCCAAAGCCTGCCATATTGCTAACCCAAACAACCATGTTCGTTTGATCGGTTACAACAATTTCACACAAAGCCAAGGCGCTTCAATGGTTATCTACCGCGGCAAAACCGTGTAATTAACCATTCCATACGAACGAACCCACCTACGGGTGGGTTTTTCAGCCTTTTTTCCTGAGTTGATCCCAAAAATAAATGCTGTGGGTTCAATTGAGCAAAAAAACCAGCCGCACCCACCCGCAGGAGAGCATAAATGACTGATCTGATGGCGCAATATCGCGTACAAAAACAACCGTACTACCGCCCCGTAGCTGATGAAGTTGAACTGTATGAAGCGGCCTACTCTGTGCGGATGCCCATGATGCTCAAGGGGCCTACGGGCTGCGGCAAGACCCGTTTTGTTGAATACATGGCACACAAACTCGACAAGCCGCTGATTACCGTGGCCTGTAATGAAGATATGACCGCCTCTGATTTAGTCGGCCGTTTTTTACTGGATGCCCAAGGCACCCGTTGGCAAGATGGCCCCTTGGCGATTGCTGCTCGGCATGGCGCCATTTGCTACCTCGATGAAGTCGTCGAAGCCCGTCAAGACACCACCGTTGTAATTCACCCGCTCACCGATGCACGCCGCGAATTACCCCTCGAGAAAAAGGGTGAACTCATTCACGCCCATCCTGATTTTCAGCTCGTGATTTCGTATAACCCAGGTTATCAATCACTCATGAAGGATTTGAAACAGTCAACCAAGCAACGCTTTGGCGCACTCGATTTCAACTACCCTGAGCATGCGACCGAAACCGAAATTGTCGCGCATGAAGGTCATGTCTCAGCCGAAGTCGCAAGCAAACTTGTCTCAATTGCCGAGCGTGCCCGTAACCTTAAAGGCCACGGTTTAGATGAAGGTATTTCTACCCGTATGCTGATTTACGCAGCATCGCTTATTTCAAAAAATGTTGATCCCTCCTCGGCTTGCCGTGTAGCGCTTGTGCGTCCTATTACCGATGACCCGGATATGCGCGATGCGCTTGATGCGGCGGTAGCCACCTTTTTCTAAGGCTCGCGACATGGTTACGGCGCCAATGATCCATCTTTACCATCATCAAATGGGGTTGGATTTTTGACGCCAAAATTAGGACCGTGGGCGCGGTAACCGCCACGCCAACACCGCAAGCCCCTACCTCGTTCGATAGTTTGGAGGAGCAACATGTCTGTTCAACTCGAAGAATACGCAGAAGAACTCGGTTCACTGTCCGAGCACTCGCGCGATATTTTGCAGGCCTCATGGCAAGAAGCCACGCGAGTTTTTAGCCGACAAGGGCTCGATATTTATCTCGGTGGCGCCCTATCCCTCAAAAACTTAGGGCGTGGCCATGAATTAGTTTCAACCTTTATTCAAAATGCACCCGGCATTGCCCGAACTTTAGGCGAAGGCGTTATTGATTCATTAATCGAAAATGCCATGATGATGGCATCAAAAACCAGTGGCACCGTTATTGAGCTGGTTCTGGCGACCGCACCCACCGCTGCCGATCGGCTCGCCGATGCCGAACTATTTAAAAAGTATTTGCAGCTACTCAATAACTTGGTAGCCACCGCGCCCCGGGGCATACGCCCCATGCTGGAAAACCTCGATACCCTGTTTGCGCATTTAACATTAGGCGGCCTGCGCCGTTGGTCAAGCTGGGGCGCACAGGTTCATCGCACCAATTATGAAGAGCAAATTCGCTACTTCAGCTTGGCCTCGAAAGAGTCTCAGGCCATGCTACAGCAGGAGCGCAAAGGCACACTTTTTGTGGATGTGCAGCGCCGCATCAATATGTATTTGCGGGCGTTGTGGGCACGCGATTTTTTCATGCGTCCCACTTCCGGGGATTTTGAAAAGCGTGAAGGCTATCGACCGTACATCGAAGATTACCTACTTCATTTACCCGATGCCTATGATGACATCGTCATTGAAGGGCAAGAGCCCATTTCAGGCCTAACCCTGTATCGTGCCGCCGCCGCGCACAGTGCCGCGCATGTGGTGTATACCCAAGAGCCGATTTCAGCGGAAAATTTAAATAACCTGCAAATGGCGGTTATTTCTGTGTTTGAAGATGCGCGCATCGAAACCTTGGCCATTCAAGATTTCCCTGGCTTGCGGCCTATTTGGGCACAGTTTCACACCATTGCGGCAACGCAAGCTAACACCCTAGGCGATTATTTAAATCGCATGGCGCGTGCGTTACTCGATCCAAACTTTGAAGACGAGCATCCCCTAATCGCCCGCGCGCGGGCACTCTTCGCAGCCGAACAGCATCGGCTGCGAGATAACCAATTATCCTGGGATTGCGGCGCCGTTTTAGCGCACGAACTGATGTCGCTTCGCATTCCATTCCAACAGCGCACCGATGTGCTCACAGCCCCCTATCGCGACGATAACCGCTACTTTTGGGCATTTGAAGAGTTCGATTTCGATAAATCGCTTGAAGCGGGTTACGACAATGTCCAGAGCGTGCGCAAGCAAGTCTCGGTCATGGAAATGATCAACGAGATTGATAGCGAGCTCACCGATGGCAACCCGCAAGAGGTCTGGGTACTCGGCACTGAGCTGTTCCCTTATGAGGATCATGGGGTTAGCTGGAACGAAATGGAAGGCAATACGCCCGTATCCGCCCCTTTTCATTACTCCGAGTGGGATTATCAAATTCAACACGAACGCCCCAGTTGGGCTACCGTGCTAGAAAAGCGCGCCAAATTGGGCGAGCTTTCGCTCATTGACGACATCGCCGCACGCTATAAGCGCGAAATTAGCCGCATGAAATTCCTGCTGGATGCCATGCAGCCACAAGGGGTGCAGCGCATTCGCAAGCTCGAAGATGGCGATGAAGTGGATATTAATGCTGCTATTCGTGCCATGGTTGATATTCGTCAAGGCCGCCAGCCCGATCCGCGCATCATGATGCGCTCGGTACGCAAAACCCGTGATATTTCTGTCATGGTTTTACTCGATTTATCCGAATCGACCAATGAGAAAGTCACCGGTCAAGAGTTTTCAGTGCTCGACTTAACCCGCCAAGCCTGCGTGTTGCTGGCCGATGCCATTGCCAAAATCGGTGATCCGTTTGCCATTCACGGCTTTTGCTCCGATGGTCGGCACGATGTGGAGTATTACCGTTTCAAAGATTTCGATGAGCCCTACAACGAGCTGCCTAAAGCCAAGCTCGCTGGCATGACCGGCCAACTGTCAACCCGCATGGGAGCCGCCATTCGTCATGCCAGCCATTATTTAAAGCAACAACGCTCGACCAAAAAATTGATGCTGGTGATTACCGATGGCGAACCTGCCGATATTGATGTCCGCGATCCTCAGTATTTACGCCACGACACCAAAAAGGCGGTCGAAGATGCGGCGCGCAATGGCATCATCACCTACTGTATGAGCCTTGACCCGCGCGCAGATCAATACGTATCACGCATTTTTGGTGCCCGGAATTTTATGGTGGTCGATCACGTTGAACGTCTGCCTGAAAAACTACCCATGCTGTATGCTGGCCTCACTCGCTAAACCCAAAAGGCGCCCACAGCGCCTTTTTTAATCACACAAGAAAAAACCGATGAACACACCCAAAAGATATGTTGGCGTTTATAACGATGAACAAGGCGGCATGACCAATATTGCCAAAATGATTCGAGATGCCTGGCTTTTTGATCTCATCCCCGAAACCGAAACCTGCGAGGGCTGGATACCCACTCAGCTTCAGGTTCTTTATGAAGGGGTTCATGCCGCTTGGGGCCCCTCTGGCCACATCCCAAGTAAACTGACCCCTGAATTGCAGGAAAAATATTTCCGCATTCAAGAAGAAGCCATTAAATACGCCCGCGCGCATGGCTGGAACCCAGAGCTTGGGGATGATGATTAACCCAAATTAAAAGCGGCAAACCCACAAGTTAACGCTTAAACGGCAGCACCTCAGCCCCCTGTTTAGCGGCGCGGATTCGTTTAACCGCGTCTATTAACGCGCCGTGAACCGCTGATTCTAAGCGGGGCATCAGCGGCACACTGGCCTCGGTATAAAACACTGCTTCATACGGCACAGCCTCATCGATTGCGGAACGCGCTTGGGGATGAAAATTTTGCCAAGCCAATTCGATAAAGTGTTTTTTCAAGCCATCCACAAACACCCATTCTTGGGCATCCAAAATCGCTAAAAACTGCATCGAGCGAATCGGTAAAAAAACCACCCCCGCTCGACTATGAACCGACAACACATGACCCAAGTTATAGGTTTCGGCCCGTAACCCACGCGGCTCAATCGTTAGCGCCTCATCACGATATAAAGAGAGTTCCACTATCCCTGCCCTCATAAAAAGTTAGGCTCGCGACAAAAACGATTCTGCCGCCAACACACGATAGAGTCTGTTAAAGTTTAGCAAGACAGCTGCGCCAGCGACAGAGTGCGGCAAAAATGCAAAAATTTGCGTTATTGCCTTATCGATAGCCGTTAATTCTGGCAAGCTATTCATCCGATCTTTTTGCCACCGCGCGAACTCAAGAGCCATTTTATGCTGACATACCCAGACATTAATCCCATCGCCATCTCTTTAGGCCCGTTAAAAGTTCATTGGTATGGCTTAATGTATCTGGTCGGTTTTGTCGGCGCATGGTTGCTTGGGCGTTACCGCGCGGGCAAACCCGATTGGCCACTTAACCCGCTGCAAGTAGATGATTTGATTTTCTACGGGGCGCTCGGGGTTATTTTAGGTGGGCGCATCGGTTATATGGTGTTTTACCAAACCCCAGAGCTACTCGCTCATCCGTTAAGCTTATTTCAGGTTTGGGATGGCGGCATGAGTTTTCATGGTGGTTTAATTGGCGTCATGACCGCTATGTTTTTATTTGCGCGCAAATACAAAATTCCGTTCTTCACCCTCATGGATTTTGTCGCGCCCTTGGTGCCGATTGGTTTATTTGCCGGGCGCATCGGCAATTTTATTAATGGCGAATTATGGGGCAAGGTAACCACCCTGCCTTGGGGTATGGTCTTCCCGACCGGTGGGCCGCTGCCGCGCCATCCATCCATGCTGTATGAAGCCTTTTCCGAAGGCATCTTGTTGTTTTTAATATTATTTTTCTTTTCACTCAAACCCAAACCCCGCATGGCCGTTTCAGCGATGTTTTTGATTTTTTACGGTTTATTCCGCTTTTTGGTGGAATTTGTGCGCGAACCCGATCCGCAGCTCGGCTATTTATGGGATGGCTGGCTCACGATGGGGCAAGTGCTCTCCTTCCCGATGATTGTGATTGGTGTGGGTTTAATGCGGTACGCTTATGCTAAAAATATTCAAGATCGCCCTGTTAAGGCAGAGAATCCCGCATGAAAGCCTACCTTGATTTAATCGCGCAGGTGATGAACCACGGTGTGGATCGAGCCGACCGCACCGGCACAGGCACCCGTTCCGTATTCGGCCACCAAATGCGCTTTGATTTAAGCGCGGGTTTTCCCGCCATCACCACCAAAAAACTGCACCTGCGCTCCATCATTCACGAGCTTTTGTGGTTTATTCAAGGCGATACCAATATTCGGTACTTGCAAACGCAGGGTGTCCGCATTTGGGATGAATGGGCAGATAGCTTAGGCAATTTAGGCCCCGTCTATGGCAAGCAATGGCGCTCGTGGGCCACACCCGATGGACGTACCATCGATCAATTAGCCGATGTCATCTATCAAATCAAAACCAACCCACAATCGCGCCGCTTGATTGTGACCGCATGGAACCCAAGCGATGTGCCGCAAATGGCGCTCCCCCCCTGCCATTTACTGTTTCAGTTTTATGTAGCGGATGGCAAGCTCTCTTGCCAACTGTACCAGCGCAGCGCCGATATTTTTCTGGGCGTGCCCTTCAATATCGCAAGTTACGCCCTGCTTACCCTGATGATTGCGCAAGTCACGGGTTTACGACCCGGCGAATTTATCCACACGCTGGGGGACGCGCATATTTACCATAATCACTTTGACCAAGCACGAACGCAGCTTGAGCGCGCGCCAAAAAGCGTGCCTCAGATGAGAATTAACCCAGAACGCACGCGCATTGAAGATTTTATCTTTGAAGATTTTGCACTCGAAGGCTACGAGCCGTGGCCGCATATCGCCGCCCCAGTTGCCGTATAATCAAAACATACACCTGCATAAATAGGCAAAACCCATGACAGATCCCCGCTCAAAGTTAATATCAAGTCATAAATTCATCGAACGTTTAGGTAACGAGCTCAATAACGTCGCTCATCTTTTATTGCTATTCGTGCTGTGGATTGCCGTTTTGTGGTCAACCACGGCTTCCGTATTCGATATATTGCATAAAGGCACACCCTCGCTCGATGACCTCTTGCTGTTTTTCATTTACCTTGAAATTTTGGCGATGATCGGTATTTATTTTCAAACCAAACGCATGCCGGTACGGTTTTTGATCTATATCGCGATTACAGCGGTAACCCGTGTCTTGGTGGTCGATGTCAAAATCATGAGCAATGCCACCATTATGACCTATGCGGGCGCCATCGCCGTGTTAGCGCTCGCCGTGCTCATCATTAAATACAGCTCCGCCAAATTCCCCGGCGGCTCATCGGATCAATCATGAAAATTGGGTTGGTTGCTGCGCTATCGCGCAATCAAGTCATTGGGCGAGATAACGCTTTGCCGTGGCACTTACCTGCTGATTTAAAACGCTTTAAAGCTATTACGCTCGGCAAACCCATTATCATGGGGCGCAAAACCTACGATTCCATTGGCCGGCCACTCCCTGGGCGACAAAATATCGTGATTAGCCGCAATCCCGATTTCACAGCCGATGGTGTCACCGTGGTGGAAAACATCGATGCGGCAATTGAGGCAGCCCGCGAGGCACCCGAGGTCATGGTGATTGGGGGGGCAACCATTTATTATCAATTTCTGCCACGCGCCGATCGGCTCTATTTAACCGTTGTTCACACCCAAATTGACGATGGCGACGCGTTTTTCCCTGCCTACAATCGCCGCGAATGGCGTTTAACGCGCGAAGAAACGCACCCTGCCGATGAACAGAATCCCCACCCCTACAGCTTTATGACTTGGCAGCGCATTACCACCCGCACCGCCTGAATTTTTATTGCCGGTGGCAGCATCGCGTTGCATGTCATATCATCGTCATAAGTTTAGATAGCGACGCGCGGCCAAAGGAGTATTCATGCTCAATTTACACGATGAATTCAATTACCAGCCGGAATTAATTGACCGGCTGAACCGATTGTATGCAGTGATCTGCCCGCACCGATTCACCTATGCCACGCTCATGGCATTAGCCGGGGGCTTTTTTTTGATGCAATGGCTGTTATTAGCCGATCAAGCCAGCGGCTACCCATGGCTGGGGATTCCCGTATTAATAGCGGCGGTTTGGTTTTCTGTCACGCCGGCCACCCGCATTGCCAAAACCTTGGCCTGGTCGGTGCGCTTGCATCAGGGGTTTTTATCGTTTCGTGATTTGAACTGGATGCACGCCATGACTAAGCGCCACCCCAGCTTATTGGCGGGTGCCGAGGTTTATTTACAATCTAAAACCCCCGTACCCATGGAGGCATTGCGTCAATTTTGGCCTAATTTGGTTAATGAAGAAGAAAAAAGCCGGCCAAATTAATTTCCCAACAAATCCAAACTTTAATTGTGTTTAACGGCATTGAGACCGCTTAAACACGGCGACTCAATAAAGAGCCCGCCACCATGCCCATAACACTGGCCGCAAAGCCATAAAATTGCGCGGGCACGGTTGGGTTTGCAAGCAAAAACTCCAGTGGCAACCACGCAAGCAACCCTAAGCCGATCGACCAATAGGCGCCCGTTAAATTAGCGCGGCGCCAAAATAAACCCGCGAATAACGGCACGAAAGCCACCACTAAGGTGACCTTATAGGCATTTTCCACCATGTTATGAATGGAGGTATTGCCCGCGTGTTCCCACAGCGAATAACCTGTCACGGCAATCGCAAATCCCACAATCACCCAGCGGGTTAGCCGTAAAAAGGCCTGATCGCTCATGCCATTCGGCGCAATCCAGCCTTTAAGTAAGTTTTCGGCAATCGTAACTGAAGGCGCAAGCAAGGTGCCCGAGGCCGTGCTCATAATCACCGCCATAAGGGAGCCGTAAAAAACCACCTGCGCCCATAAGGGCAAATGGTTTTGAATAAGTTGCATCATAATTTTGTCGGCATCACCATGGATCAATCGCGCCACGAGCGCCGGATCAATCACAGTGGCCGAATAAGCAATAAATAACGGGATCGCTGCAAAGAGTAAATACATCACGCCGCCTAACACACTGCCCCATACCGCAATATTTTCGGTGCGGGATGAATTGGCGCGCTGAAAGACATCCTGCTGCGGAATCGAACCAAACCCCAGCGTAAGCAAGCCCGTAATAAATGCCAAAATAGCGGCGGCATTTAATGTCGGCCAAAACTCAAACTTACCTGCCGCTTTGGCATGCGCCACCACGGGGGCAATGCCACCCGCCATGTGGCCGAGCATAAAGGCGATAATGGTAAGCCCGACAACAATAACAATCATCTGAAAAAATGTGGTCATCGCGACCGACCACATCCCCCCAACCACGGTGTAAAGCAAAACAACGGATGCGCCAATCAAAATACCCACAGGCTCGCTAATGGCACCTTGCGTTAACACATTAAACACCATGCCCAAAGCCGTAATTTGGGCCGCCACCCATCCCAAATAAGATAGGGTAATGGCGATTGCGGCAATCACTTCCACTTTACGATTAAATCGCTGCCGATAAAAATCGCCCAAGGTAAGTAAATTCATTCGATATAAACGGCGTGCAAAAATAAGGCCAAATAAAACCAAACATAATGCCGCGCCAAAGGGATCTGAGATTAAACCGCCGAGATTCTCTTCATAAAAAGTGCCGGGAATACCGAGCACCGTTTCAGCACCAAACCAGGTAGCGAATACCACACCCACCACAACGGGAAGCGAGAGCTGCCTGCCTGTCGTCATAAAATCGCTCGTGTTGTGTACCCGCCGCGCTGCGAGCAAACCAATACCTATAGAAACAATGAGATACAAAACAACAAAGCCAATTAGCATCCCGCATTACCTCAAAAAAATGCCCAAATAACCTGGGCATAATTGTGACAATCTGTGCGTTATCTGTCTATCAATAAAGCGGCAAAGCCCCCCGTATTATCAACCCATTAACACTTGATCCACCAAGGTTTTAGCCTCATCGATAATCTGATTAAGATGCTTTAATGAAATAAAACTCTCAGCATAGATTTTATAAATATCTTCAGTGCCCGAAGGCCGTGCGGCAAACCAACCATTGGCGGTTTCTACTTTTAATCCGCCGAGCGGGGCATTATTTCCCGGCGCATGGGTCATCACGCGGGTAATAGGCTCAGCGGCTAATTGTTTGGCTTGCACCGCATCGGCGCTTAGGCCATTAAAACGCGCTTTTTGCTCCGCGCTGATCGGGGCATCGAGCCGGGTGTAGTAAGGCTGGCCATAACGATCCACCAGCTCATTAAAATACACCCAAGGATCTTTACCGGTTACGGCCAAAATTTCTGCCGCAAGCAAGCCCATGATTAAACCGTCTTTATCGGTCGTCCATACGGCGCCATCGCGGCATAAAAAGGTAGCACCCGCCGATTCTTCACCCCCAAAACCAAGCGAGCCGGCCGTTAAACCCGGCTGAAACCATTTAATGCCCACCGGCACTTCATAAACCGCCCGCCCGAGCCCCGCCGCCACCCGATCAATCAGCGAGCTGGATACCACGGTTTTACCAATAGACAAGGTCTTATCCCACTGCGGACGATGCCGAAACAAATAATCAATAGCCACGGCTAAAAAATGATTGGGATTCATTAGCCCCCCATCCGGGGTGACAATGCCATGCCGATCGGCATCGGTATCATTTCCAAACGCCACATCGAACTGGTCTTTAATTTTGAGCAAATTGGCCATTGCATAAGCGGATGAACAATCCATTCGGATTTTGCCATCGTGATCGAGTGGCATAAACCGAAAATCGGGTTCCACGCGATCATTAACCACGGTTAAATCTAACTGATACCGCTCAGCAATCGGCGCCCAGTACGGCAAACCCGCACCCCCCATGGGATCAACACCGATGGATACGCCAGCCTGTTGAATCGATTCAAAATCAATAATCTGACTTAATTCTTCAACATAGGGCGCAATAAAATCATCGGCCACAACAAAGGGTTGCGTTAATGCCAAGCCAAAATCCATCCGAGCGATCGCGTGATAATCGGCTAATAGCTCATTGGCGCGATTTTGAATCCACCCTGTTGCATCGGTATCGGCCGGCCCGCCATGGGGTGGATTATATTTAAACCCACCATCGGCGGGCGGATTATGCGATGGGGTAATCACCACCCCATCTGCCAAGGCACCCCCCACCCCGGCATTTGCCATAATAATTAGCCGAGAAATAACGGGCGTTGGCGTGGGCTTAAAGCCAGACTGATAACGAACACAAACCCCCGCCGCCGCCAAAACTTCAACGGTTGTAACAAATGCCGGCCAAGATAAAGCGTGGGTATCAAAACCAATAAACAGGCAACCTGTCATATTTTGCGCTTGGCGATATTCAATGAGTGCGGCGGTGATTGCCACAATGTGCGCTTCATTAAATGCGGTATTCAAACTGCTTCCCCGATGGCCGGAGGTACCAAAACTCACTCGCTGAGTCGCCAACGCTGGGTTTGGTTGGCGCGTGTAATAAGCGCTCACTAATTGTGGCACCGCAACCAGCATGCCGGGTGTGGGCAAGGTACCTGCCAAATCTTTTGCAGCTAGCGCGGGTGTCATCATTTAAGCACATCCTTTCCATCATGAATTGAGTGGGTGTCAGGATGCCAAATTCCCCCGTTATGCGCAAAGTAAAAACACGGCTTTATCGAAAATGAACACCAGAAATTCTGCTTGCACAAAATGAGCCCCCTTAATTTAGGTGTAAATATTTCCCACATTTTCGATTCAAGCTATTTATAAAATTAAACTATGCTGCTAGAGTAATTCCTATGTTAGAAAACTCTAATACATTGATTGGCAACTAATTGCATGCTTTAAGCATTAACTCAAACAGGAGCAATAGCATGATTCGCAAGAACCTCGGGGCGGCCTATTCCCCCCTTTACTTTCTCGCTGCACTGGGTGCGGGGGGGCTTTCGGTTTCATTTTTCATCTACTTAATGTTTTTGGTGCCTCATCCCAACAGTGCCATGGTCACCTATGGTGATGTGTGGCCCCTATTAACCGGCACGAATTGGATTAATGCGGGGCTGGTTGGGTTAACCATTGCTGCGATTTTATTTTTTGCATTTTTTCACTTCAAACTTTTGCTTTGGAACCTTAAGGAATACATGCAATTTCGGCGTCTTGAGGCATTTATCACCCTGCTCAATAGCAATGCTGAAATTGGGCTTATGACCATTCCACTCACCCTAGCGATGTCGGTGAATGTGATGTTTGTGCTGGGCGCACTGTTGGTTCCGGGGTTGTGGACAGTTGTTGAATGGCTCTTCCCGCTCGCCATCATTGCCTTTTTTTCCATCGGCATTTATGCGATGAGTATTTTAGTGCGCTATTTCACTCGCGCGCTGGTGGGTGGCAATGTTGATTTCACCACCAACAACAGCTTAGCGCCCATGATTTCGATGTTTGCTTTCGCGATGATTGCTGTCGGTTTGGCCGCACCCGCCTCCATGTCGGATAACACACTCACGATCGCCATTTCCATCGCGCTTTCGCTCTTTTTCTTCACGATTGCCCTGTTGCTGACCGTTATAAAACTCGTCAATGGCTTTCATAGCATGATGACCAATGGCATTAGTGAATCGGCCAGCCCAAGTTTGTGGATTATGATCCCCATTTTGACATTGCTCGGCATCACTTGGATTCGCCTCACGCACGGGCTACACCACGGATTCGACAACCCATTGAATTATAGTAGTTTCTTTGTATCCAGCATGATGGTTGTCTCGTTGCAAGTTTTGTTTGGCTTAATTGGTTATGCGGTTATGAAGCGCATGGGTTATTTTGCGCATTACATTAATGGCGATAAAGGGAATGCAGGCTCATTTGCCCTCATTTGCCCTGGTGTGGCCTTCTTTGTGTTTGGCATGTTTTTTCTGAATTTAGGCTTGGCGCACAATCACATTATCGGCCACGGCTCTTGGCTGTATTTTGCGATGATGGTGCCCTTTATGGTGGTTCAGCTCATCACGATTCGGGTTTTCTTCAAATTAAAATCGAAGCTGCTTAACGCGCAGCCGACCTCAGGCAATGTACGCGCACAGGCGGCTTAATGCCATGATACGGTGATCTGCCACTATAAAAAACGCCCCGATATTCGGGGCGTTTTTGCATCTCTAGCAGCCTGTCGGACTTTAGGAATACGTTATTTTAAGTTAGCCGGATCAGACATTTTAGCGCCGTCATACATGCTGTACTCAACAATAGAGCCATCATATAACCTAGCTTTTTTATCGCCCACGATTTCATGCGTTACAAACCACAAACCCGAGGCCAAATGCCCCGTATTGCAGTAATCGATAATTTCTTTATCTGGGTTTAAACCGACATGCTTGAACATCGCCTCATAGCTCGCTTTGGGCAAGAAACGAGCAGAAGCGCCATCGGCATAGGTTAACAAATCGGGCGGTACATTTTTTGCGCCCGGCAAATGCCCTGGCAACTCTTTGGGCTTGGTGAAAATACCCATATATTGATTGGATGGGCGGGCATCACCAAATTCGACTGAGCCGGGATGTTCAACCGCATGTTTCACTTCCGCATAGGTGGCCAGAATGTTTTTACGCTCTGCCGTGGCAACCCAATTGCCTGTTGTAGCGGCGGGGGCATCGGTTGCCGCCGTCATGCCATCGGCCAACCATTGCGCCATACCGCCATTCAAAATGGCCATGTTGTCTTGGCCGTAATATTTAAGCTGCCAATATAACCGGGTGGCTTCGTCCGTATCCGGCGTAGATAACCCCTTGGGCACAATCACAATGGCTTGGCCTTTATTAACGCCCCATGATTGAACCAATTTTTCAAAAGCGGCTTTATCAGGAATCATATCCTTGACTTTTTTGCCATCGATATCCCGCTCGACCCGAATCGCTTTGAAATCAACAAATGAGGCGCCCGGCACATGGCCTGTTACGGTAACGGCCACTTTCTTGCCGTTAATATCTTTCATTTCGGGAGTGGTGGTGAACTCTTTCAAAGGACCGCTCAGTTGCAGCACTTTGACATCATTCATGTGCGCATTTAACCACGCCGGATCAACCAGCGGGCCGGGTACATCCACGGCAAATGCGCTGCCTGCGGCAAATGTCGCAGCGAACACAACGGGCACAAATACAAACTTCTTAAAATTCATTCGTCCAAACTCCTTCTCTCGCGTTAAACCGATCAAGGCGACAATTAGGCGCCCAGCCACTTAAGTCAATTGCTACTAATTTAATAAAGCAACCATCATCAAACCACGAACACTAAAAACTAAAAAGTTAAGGTTTTTTATAGGGGATAACGCAAAAGCCCTTCTCTCTGAATCTTTTGCAATACATCGATCAGATGGATCGGCACTTCACTAAGCACTGAACGCGCCCGATCCTCTTGCCGTGCTTCGGGCATTTCCTGCGTGCCATCCCCATGCAGCGCGCTATCTCGAAGCCAAAGCGCCTGCTGAATCTGAGGAACCAGCAAACGCACCACCATCATCAACCAGCGTGAAACCAACCAAGACGGGCGTGATCGATCAATCACAAACGCCTCGGGCAATAATTCGATGAGCTCTTTTGCCGGCCGCATCTGCTCATCGGTTACCCAGCGATTCGTAGTAAAGACCGATCGAATGCCACCGCGCGCATCCAAAGAAAGCGCCACAAAATGGCTGAACATCGCAGCCTCATCTGGCCGAATAAACAAATGAAAATGCCCATGCTCATCATCCAGGCGATCGGTTGAATCATGCGCGTGGTAATAAAACATCGCCCCACTACTGGGATCGCTCACATCATCTATCGGATAATGCTGCCAACGCACAAGGGCGGGCGGCAACTCATCACGCAAGAGCTCAGTCAAAATGGTTTGATCATCAAGGCTTAGCGCGCGATTAATCGTATAAAACTCATCGGCACAAGACAGCAACTCATCAAAAGCATCATCCGAAAGTGCTCTGAGCCAAACGAAATACGGATCATCCCTCATTCAACAATCCCGCTTCATCGAGTACAAAGCCTGAATAAACCTGTGATGCTCATTGCTGTCATGCAAAAGTAATCGACGAGATTAACGACCACCCGGTGCACAAGGATTCGCGCCTCGGCTGGCTGGTGCGCAAGGATTCGCACCTCGGCTGGCAGGCGCACAAGGATTCGCGCCTCGGCTGGCAGGTGCACAAGGATTCGCACCACGGCT
>DZCK01000111.1 GCA_022730245.1 Halothiobacillus neapolitanus | reverse complement strand
CGGGTCCTGCACCGTGGCGCCCGACAAATTAATGGCGATTAATAAAGGCTGCGGGCAATGGGTTAAAAATTCGCAAGTTTTACGAATCACCCAGCGATCAATTTCCGGCATGAAATGATACTTTTCAGCCGCCTCAATAAATTGCACCGGCGATTGCAAGCTGCCATCGGCGCCCTTCACCCGCAGCAACACCTCGAAATGCGCATGGGCGGTGGGTAATTTGAGTGGAAAAACCTCGACTTGCGTGTGGCTCACCGGCGCAATTAACTGCACCACCTGCACTAAATTTCCCGCATCTAAGGCTTGCTTTAGATAATGCAACGAGGCCATTTGTTGTCGGCGCGCCACGATTTCCTCATCATCCCGCGAGAACCAAACCACGCGATTACCCCCCTCGCGATGCGCGCGCCGACAAGCCGCCTCCGCATCATCAAGCAAGCCTGCACCTAAACGATAATCGGCCAAACACACGCCGATACTCACCGTTAACCAAAACCGTTGCCCATCAATCTCAAAGCGCAGTTCGCGCAGTAAACCAAGCAACTCATCCGGCCACTGCCGGTAAGGCAAGGCACGCAAATCGGGAATCCAAATACCAAATTCATCTACCCCTAAACGGGCAACCAAGCTCGATGACGGCGCATTCAGTGCCAACGCGCTGGCCAAGCGTGAAATTAATTGATCGCCTAGCTTGCGGGAATTGGCCTCGTTAATCAGCCTAAAATCATCCACATCCAACCATAAAATTAGGCCGTCACAGGTTCGTTCACTTGGCAAATGGCAGTGGCTTTCCAGCAGTTCCTCAAATGCCGTGTGGTTCAGTAATCCTGTTAACCGATCATGGCTTGCGCGGTACGCCAGCAGCGCAGTCGCCTCGCGATATTCCGTTACATCGCGCAGGGTCATCACAAATTTAGGTGTTTTTTGCTGTGTGAGACCCTCCAGTTGCCGGAGCTGCAAATCCACCTCACGCATCTGGTGGCCAATAATAAGCTGCACGTGATACGTTTGCTCAGGGCGTTTATCGAGCAATGCCACCGCTTGGCGCAAATCAAAATTGGGTGCGGGCTCATGCCAGCGCAAATGAAACAACACGGCATAATGTCGGCCATGTAATGCACTTAAATCATCGACGAGGTGGGTTAAAAATACCCGCGTTAATTGATTGGCAAACACCACGCGGCCATCGGCAGAACACACAATAACGGCATCTTGCAAGGTATTAAGCGTGGCACTTAAACGCGCCTCTTGCAGACTCAAATACCGCTGGGTGCGGCGCCCTTGGAGATAGAAAGCAAAAACCACAACGCCCAAAGGCAATAGCAACCACAGACCAAAAGACTTGAGCCACTGCCAGACTGTCAATTTTTGAGGTAACCAGCGCTTATCAATATGAACCACCGAGGTGTAATCCAACGGTAACGACCAATGGGCAATACCTGCCGCGATCGCCGCCGGATTATTTGCCGACATACTCAATAACCCGCGTGCCACCTGCTGTACCAATGCAGATGAAACACGATGGGTAGCACAAAACGGCCATTCGGGCACAAGTTCGGTTGTCACTTGATAGGGGAAATCGGCGTAATTTTTAGGATCAATCACCCGAAACGCACCCGGCGCAATCAGCCCGGCGGCGATTCTTTGCTCTAAATAACCTGCGCGAATAACCGCCGCATCCGCCCGACCATCCGCCACGGCCTGCACGAGCTGGCTCATCGGCAAACCGGTAAATAAGGTATGAATTTCGGTTTTAGGATCAATCCCCGCCCGATTCAATGAATCAAGCCCAAGTAACCAGGCGCCCAACGCATCGGGCGAGGCTCCGGCCAGCACTTTTCCACGCAAATCACGGATGTGTTGAATATCCTGCCGATCAGAGCGCACGATAATTGCCGAGCCGAATCGATCGAGCTTGCCCTGGGGCGTTTTCACATTGAGGGTAGCAATGGGCCAAACGTCATTTTGCCGAGCTAACGCGACAAATTGCAAAGGCTGGGTGAGCACAAAATCCAAACGCCCATCCCGCACAGCCGAGGCCATCTCGGCCAAATAATACGGCACAATTTTAAAAACAAAGCCGGGGTTATGCGCGGTTAAATAGTCAGCCGTTGGCTGCCAGCGCTGCACGGCTTCGGCTTTGCCGTTGTACGCTAAAACACCGATTGTGATGGGCGCAGCCCCGATTAATGCGCCCGACTGAGCCGCCGGCGCATTGGCCCACACGCACGGCGAGCCCACAAGAAAAAAGCCAATCAAAACCACACCCAGCATGAGCTGACGCATAATTAATGATTTGCGCCTTTGACTCGGTTCGCCCAAATAGGGCGCCGATAAGGGCAAAAATCGAAAGAAATGGAGCGCATCCGTCACGCCATAACATCCTCTGCTGCGACCGAAAGTTTAATGGCATAGATCAGAGGCACAAGGCACCGATTTCTTTTGAACAATGCCCCCTCATCCCTCAAAAATGGCGCCCCGCCTTGGCCGCAATGCGCAACCGCAAGGCATTCAGCTTGATAAAACCCGCCGCATCGCGCTGATCATAGGCGCCGGCATCCTCTTCAAACGTCGCGATACGGGCATCAAATAAGGTGTCGTGCGAGCGCCGACCCAGTACCTGCACCGTGCCTTTGTACAGGCGCAAACGCACATCGCCATTCACATAAGCCTGTGAGGCATCGATGGCGGCTTGCAGCATAACCCGCTCCGGTGACCACCAATAACCGTTATAAATCATTTCGGCATAACGGGGCATTAAGTCATCTTTAAGGTGCGCTACCCCACGATCTAGGGTGATTGATTCGAGCGCGCGGTGCGCTTTGAGCACGATGGTGCCGGCCGGCGTTTCATAGCAACCCCGAGATTTCATGCCCACATAACGATTTTCAACCAAATCCAAACGCCCAACCCCCTGCGCGCCGCCAATTTGGTTCAGCTTCGCCCATAAAGTCGCCGGAGATAAGGCCTCGCCATCAATCGCCACGGGATCGCCCTGGGCAAAACTCAAGATGAACTCTGCGCCCTCATTCGGTGCTGCCTCAGGCGCTACCGACCAACGCCACATGCTTTCTTCCGGTGTCCACCACGGGTCTTCCAAATTGCCGCCTTCGTAGGAGATATGCAGCAAATTGGCATCCATTGAATAGGGCGATTTTTTACCTGCTGCCGCAAAATCAACCGGAATATCATGTTGCTTGGCGTACGCCATGAGCTTCTCGCGCGAGGTTAAATCCCATTCCCGCCACGGGGCAATCACTTTAATGCCGGGCTTGAGCGCATAAGCGCCCAGCTCAAAGCGCACCTGATCGTTGCCTTTGCCGGTGGCACCATGCGATATCGCATCGGCACCGGTTTCATTGGCAATTTCAATCAATCGCTTGGCGATCAATGGGCGCGCAATAGAGGTGCCGAGCAAATATTCGCCCTCATAAACGGCATTCGCGCGGAACATTGGGAATACGAAATCGCGGATAAATTCTTCGCGCAAATCTTCAATAAAAATCTGTTTAACGCCCATTTTTTGCGCTTTGGCGCGGGCAGGTTCCAGCTCATCGCCTTGGCCTAAATCGGCGGTGAAGGTCACAACCTCACAACCGTAGGTATCTTCGAGCCATTTTAAAATAACGGACGTATCTAATCCGCCCGAGTAGGCCAATACCACTTTGTTAAACTCAGATTTTTTGCTCATACCGTCTTTCAAGCTCATTAATTGTTAAAAAAATAGGTCACGGAGTATACCCCAAGCCTAATCAGTGAACCATGCACACCGGCTGTTCCTGCCGTACAAATCGAGCCAAATGGCCATGCAAACCGAGGGCTGCACCATAAAAAAACCCCCAAGCTGGGGGTTTAAACACGCACGCATTAAGCTGAATGCTTATTCCATTTGGGCGTTAATTTTGTTCAAAATAACAAACCGAAGTTCCGGCAAGGTGCCACCCACGACTTGATCTTGCACGACATCAATACGGTTTGTGCCATCTTTTTGCGGCATCACCTTGAGCGTTAATTTCAGGGTGAGTTTTTGATTCGGATCAATTTTTGCACCACGAATAGCCATGTCGGCATAAAGCGCTTGGGGATGGGCGTGGGTCACTTCGATTAGACCCTCTTTTTGGTTGCTTTTCACCGGATCAAAACCTAAACGATCTAACGCCAACCCTAAACGATTCCAAACCAAGGGGTACGCTTGGCTTACAACGCAATAGCGTTCATCTTTTTCTTGATTAAAAATGAGCTGCGAGCGTGGCGCAAAGCTAGATGCCATCATTGCACGCGATTCGGCCTCAGTTTTACCCGATAAATAGGCGGTTAAACGCGCCAACAAGGCAGACGATAAGGTGGCATCGGGCTTGGCATCGGCATATTTAAATGACGATTCAGAATCCCCTGGGAAGTAGGGTTTTTCACCACTCAGTGCCATTTTTTGGCTGGTCACAAACACGAGGGTTTGATTGGGGGTTTCACCATTTTCAATGCGAATGCGTACTTTCTCGATGTGGTCTGGCTTAAAGAACGTGTCTTTCGCAATTTTCAAGAAACTCATCAAATTAAAACCGTTTTGATCTGCCGATTGTGAACCGGTCCAATCGGTTTCCATCATGCCGACACCCGGCTCGATTTTTTTGACGTTGTAACCTTCATCTTGCAAGAAATCTTGCAGCTTGGGCCACACGGTATCGGGGGTGGCATTAACCGCTAAATACCGCGACTCGGGCCCGCCCATCACTTTAACGCCCGTGCCGGTTACAAGCACGCCCGAGCCTCCTTGGCGCGCGGCGGCTTCAGCCGCTTTTGCCGAAGCAATCGCAGGCACTGCCAGCGCAGCCTGCGGGCTGGGTGGCGTAAATGCGGGCGGCACATCCAGTGTGGCCGCGCGGCTGGCGGGCTTATCTGATGAGATAAAAGGAATATTGGAGCAACCGCCCAATGCGCTGACGCCAAGAACCAACCCAGCGAGTACAGTGAATTTGGCAGTCAATTTCGGACGTAAAATCGGAAAAACAGGCTGGGACATTGAAAAAGCTCGCAGTGGGAGAAATAGAAATATCGGGTCAAACTTCGGCCATCAAATTAAGACCGTACAGCATTCATGTTGACACAATTACCGGACAGGATAGCTGAACCACCCCCACCCAGCCTAGTGACAAATTGTTGCAGAAATGTCGGCATCGCGCAGCGCATCACATAAAGATGCAAAAAATTCAGCGGTTAATGGTAACAAGGGTAAGCGAAGGGCGGGCTCAATTAGCCCCATTTGCGCCACCGCCCACTTCACCGGAATGGGGTTGGGCTGGCAAAATAATTCCCGATGCAGTGCTTGCAACTTGGCATCCAGTGCGTGGGCTGCTACCGCGTCCCCGCGCAAAGCAGCGGCGGTCATTTCGTGCATTAAAGCCGGCGCGACATTGGCGGTAACTGAGATACTGCCCTGCCCGCCCGCTAAAATCACGGCGCAAGCGAGATTGTCATCGCCGGTATATACGGCAAAATTGCTCGGCGCATGGTCGATGAGCTGTTGCATTCGCGCCAAAGACCCACTCGCTTCCTTCGTGCCGATAATGCGCGGGTGCGCGCTCAAGGCGAGCGTGGTTTCAGGCAGCATATCAACGGCTGTGCGGCCGGGTACGTTGTATAAAATCAAGGGCAGATCAACCGCATCGGCAATGGCGGTGAAAT
>DZCK01000012.1 GCA_022730245.1 Halothiobacillus neapolitanus | reverse complement strand
GCTGTTCATAGCAAATCAGCGGCGCGATGGTTTGGTTGCCCAATGTGAATACAGGGTGGCTGAACCAATGCGGATGCGCGGAAGTCGATTGATCCCAAGGCTGCCACATCGAAACCGGCACGGGCACGCGCTGGTGTCAGCGCCGATTGTAAATTGATACAGCGTGCCGACTGAAAACTGATACACCGAACTTGCAACAATGGCGAGATTTTGGAATCTCGCATGGCGAGACGTTCATCGCAAGGCATAACAATTAAGTGATTTTAGTTAATAAATTAAATCTATCAAACCATAAATAAAAAGTTTTTATCATTTCGCACTATGGTGCGGGCTCTATCGTTTTTTTGAGTTTCTTGCCGCATTTTTGTGTCAAATGCCCCACTTTAGCTGCGCCAAATAAGACTCAAGCCGCAAAAGCGGCTTGAGGTTTGGTTAGGCAGTGCGCCGAGCGCAGAGGGCGTTAATCATGAAAAAATATCTTGAGTAAAGCTATCCATCCAAGCATGCAAGTACACGGCTGATAAACGATATTGCGCAGTGCTTGCTGTAAATGGCAGGTAGCGCGGTTGATCGGCGCGCTTGAGCTTGCCATCTTGCAAGCGGAATACATCGGCCACAAACATGCCGTAATCCGACTGCCCTGCTAACGCGTAACAGGTATTTTGTAATACCGGTTCAATCGTTGGTTGGCCTGCCAGCAACGCTTTAATTTGCAGCGCAACTACTTTGGCTTGGCTGTTGGCGGAATAGCCCGATTTGGGCATTTCCCCTGCAATGCAGGCATCGCCGATAACATGCACCAAGGGATGCAGGCTGGATTCAAATGTTTTTTGATCGACCGGGCACCAGCCTGATTTATCTGCCAAGCCCAGATCGAGCGCGATTTTGCCCGCTTTCAGGGGGGGGATGATATTAATCATGTCGGCTTTGAATACGCCTGCTTCGGCTTCAACGGTTTTAGAGGCAAAATCGACCTTAACCACCCGTCCACCCTCTTCAGCCATAATCCACTGAATTTTGCTGGGCGCTTCATGTTTTGTGAACGTGGCTACTTGCTCTGGCTTGTAGTTTTTCTCGAAGGCTTTGGGTAGATTAAAACCGTAGAGCCGGTTCCAAGCTTGTAGCATGGTGACATCGGTGGTGAAGCCATTTTTCGGATCAAGAATAATAACTTTGGCGTTTTTATCGCCTCGGTTGATGAGCCATTGGGTAATTAAACCTGCGCGCTCATAGGGGCCGGGGGGGCAGCGGTAGGGGTTAGGCGGTGGCACAACCACGACGGTGCCATCAACGGGTACGGCTTCTAGCTGCTTTTGCAGGGTAAGCAATTGATTGCCCGCATCCCAACCGTGCACAATGGCTTGCTGGGCGGCTTCGGTGTCCATGCCGGCGATGCTGCTGTAGTCAAAAGAAATACCCGGTGAAACGACCAAGCGGTCATAGCTAATTTTGGTGCCGTTTTCTGTGCTGACTTCCCGTTTGTCGAAATCCACGCCGGTAACGGTATCGAATACAAAATTAACGCCATGCTTTTTCTGCAAGGCATCGTAGGAGATGGTGATGTCATTCATATCGACATTGCCAACAATGACTTCACTGGAGCCATAGGGGCGTTGATATTCTTTTTTGCGCTCAATGACGGTGACTTTGATATCGGGTGCGTATAAGCGCATGTATTTGGCAAATGTGGCACCGCCCACGCCACCACCGATCACAACAACGTGTTGTTCGCCTGCGGCTGATGATGCTTTACCCGCAAAAAATGGGGCTGTAGCGGCAGCAGCGGTGGTGAATTTTAAGAAATTACGACGATTCATGGTGTTCATACTGAGCCTCACTTGTTCGCTTCATGATTGAATTTTGGGATTGCCGCAAAATATTCGGCCATGGCTTGAATTTCAGTATCGGAAAAAGAGGCCGCCAAGGGACCCATTAAGGTAGAGGGTCGTGAATCGTTGGCGAAGGATTTCATTGCTAATACAAATTGGCTGGTCGGCATGCCTGCCAATGGCATAAAGGCATTGTCTTTCACTTGACCCATCGTGCCGTGGCAACCGCCACAAGTTTGGGCAGCCATGGTTGCGGCAGGGCTTTGGGCACCGTTACTGGCTTGATCTGGGCTGGCAATAGCAGCGGGCATCATCACAACGAAACCGAGCGCTACCGCGAGTGCTCCCGTAATTGTCTTGTTCATAACAGACTTTTCCTCATTTGCATCGTTTGGGTGCGACTCCATACGTCACTTTTGATTAACCATGAAGGTTAAGGCGGCCTTAAGAGGCAGCGCTAACCAGTAAACACGAGTTGAATCTTAAATATCTAGAGTCATTTTTTTATCACGTAATACTATAGATAAGTTTTTCTTATCTTGGTAGATAATTTTATTGATAATGTTTCTCTTGTGAATAAAAAGCCCGGCTATCTTATTGGGGGTGGTTGCTAACCCACTGCTTGAAAGCGGTTGCCATAAGATCCGGGTTATGGGGCGTGGGGAATACGGCCACCATTTGCCCTGCGGGGTTGACTAAGAAAATCGTGGTGGTGTGATTGATGAAATAGGTGCCGCCCGCCATTTTGCCATTATCCATTTCAAGCCCCGTTTTTTCCCAGCCGGCACCCAAGGGCGTTGCAATGTCGCGCAGCATGGGTTCGGTGCCGGTGGCGCCGATGATGGCCGGATCGTAATAAGTGACAAATTGTTTGATTTTTTCCAGTGTGTCGCGGTCAGGATCGACCGAAATAAATACCATCTGCCAGTCAACCGGTTTGGTCGGCGGGTGGGCGCGTAAATCTTTCGCCACATTGGCTAGGGCGGTGAGCTCTACCGGGCAAACATCGGGGCATAAGGTGTAACCAAAATAGAGGAAAGTCCATTTGCCTTTGAAGTTTGCTGCGGTAAAGGGTTTGCCATTCATGTCCGTTAAACTGGCGCTGGGTACGGGAATAGGGCCTGGCATGGGGCGAAATGCGTCGGTGTTATAGGCATTTATGCTCGTTGTGGCAGGGGCGATAAATCGCGGAATGAGAACGGTGCTTAAACCAATCAATGCTGCGCCGGCGAGGGCTGCGACGATGACAAGATTGCGACCAGATTTGGGCGGTTTTTGTGGGTTCATGTTGATTTCCTTAAGGATTTTTGGCTGTTGAAATGAAAGGAGGTGCGCTGGGGTTGGTTTGGGCAATCTTTTTTCTGCGCAAGCGCAAGGCATTGAGCACAACGGCAAGCGAGCTGACTGACATGCCAATCGCGGCCATCCAAGGGGTGATTAATCCGGCTGCTGCTGCGGGTATGGCCAAGATGTTGTAGGCCAACGCCCAAAAAAGGTTTTGCCGAATGATGCGTTGGGTTGCTTTGGCGATATGCCGCATGTGAGGGATGACGCTAAGCGATTGACCAAGAATGAGAAAATCGCTGTGTTGCTGCGCAAGCTCGGTTGCTTTGCCGAAGGAAATTGCGGTTCCAGCCGCCGCGAGCGCTGGGGCATCGTTTAGGCCATCTCCAATCATAACGAGCGTTTTTCCGTCTTGCTGGGCTTGATTAAGCCAAGCGAGTTTGTCTTCGGGATTTAGGTTGGCATGGGCATCGGTAATTTGGAGGTCGCGTGCTACTGATTCGACAGCACGGGGGTGATCGCCACTGAGTAGGGCAAAGGATTGCACGCCTTGTGTCCGCAAGGCGGCAACAAGCGTGTCGGCGCCAGGGCGAAGTTTGTCGGCAATCGTAAAGACGGCTTGTGTGCGCTGATTGCAGGTGAGCGACACTTGGGTTTCGTGCGATTGCGTTAGGTTCATCGAATCGGTATCGGCGGCGCGCCCAATACACCAAGTGGCTCCTGCCCTGTGCCCGCATACCCCTAAATGGGTGTGGGTTATGGCGTTGAGCACGGGCGCATCGGGTGTGGCTGGCATTTTGTTGGCAAGATTGCAAATAGCCGCCGCGATGGGGTGGGCAGATTCTTGCTCCAATTGTTGGGCGATGTGTAAGAGTTCGGCCTCGGAGAATTCGGCATCGGGCATTGCTTGCCAATGCGTGACTTGAGGTTGGCCTTCGGTTAGCGTGCCGGTTTTATCAAATACAAAAAGGCTGGCGTTGGCGAGCGGCTCAATGGCCGCCATGCGCAGGGGTAACACGCCAATTTCGGTGAGTCGGCCCGCAGCTAAAGTCAGTGCCACCGGGGTTGCCAGTGCGAGCGCGCAAGGGCAGGTGATAATTAATACGGCGATGGTGTTGGGTAGCGCCTGAGCGGGATCTAACCACAACCAGATCAGTGCGGTGAGTGCTGAAATAATCAGCACGCTGCCCACAAAAGGGCTGGATATTCGATCGGCCAGCACGGCAAGTTTGGGTTTTTGCAGCAAGCCCGCCATCAGTGATTGCTGCAACCGTACCGTGGCGGAATCCCGATCGCGGTGTTCCACGGTAAGATTTAGAGGCTGATAACGCGCGGCGGTGCCTGCTGACAGTAAATCGCCCTGATGGTACGCAATGGGTCGTGATTCACCGGTAAGGTGTGATTCATCCACCCAGGCCTCGGCATCATCCAATGTGGCATCCACAGGCAAAATATCGCCGGGTGCCAGCCGAATGCGATCGCCAGGGAGTAAATCGGCCACGGCGACGGTTTCAAGTGAGGCAGGGGTATTAACGTTCGGATGGCTGGTAAATTTCTGCACTGTGGCGGGAATAATGCGCATCAGCCGATCCAGCGCGGTGGCCGCTGTGCGTCTGCCGCGCATTTCTAAATGACGCGCTAACAATACAAAAAAGATGAACATGCCGATGGAGTCGTAATACACGTACTCGTGGTTCTCCCACGTGCCCCAAATGCTGCCGAGTAGGGCGGTCACTAGGCCTAGTACAATTGGCATGTCCATGCCGAGCCGCCGGTGTTTGAGATCTCGCCAAGCGCCCACAAAAAAATCTGCGCCGCCGTACACCATCATGATGGTGGTGACGATGAGCGAAGTCCATCGCCCAATAATTTCCCAGAGAGGTAGTGCGCCATCGGCCTGATACCCGCCCATCCAATAGGTGGCAAAGGCGAACATCATCACTTGCATGCCAAGAAAGCCGGAAAACAAGAGCCGCTCTAGGCTGCGGCGTTGTTCATTTTCAAGTAAGCGTTCACGGTGGCTTGGGTCAAAGGGATGAGCCACGTAGCCTAAATCGGTGATCGCTTTCAGGAGGCTCGATAACCGGGTGATCTCTGGGTCCCAGCGGATATGCGCTTGATGCGTGGTGTAGTCGATTTGTACATCCAACACGCCTGGCTGCGCGCGCAAATGTTGCTCATTCAACCAAATACAGGCCGCGCAACGAATATTTTCCAGCATGAGATGGGCTTGAAGCCCGGGTTTTTTGGTTTGGCGTACAAAACGCGACTGAATTTCAGGGCGGTCATATAGCGTGAGTTGCGCCAAAAGCTCGGGCAGGACTTGTGGCGCCACCCCCGCCCCCTGATCTTCGCGGTGTTGGTAATATTCGTCCAAGCCTGCTTTGACAATGGCCTCACAAACAGCTTCACAGCCCGTGCAGCAAAACAGGCGCGATTCACCCAGCACCACGAGGTTGGCACGCGCATCGGGCGGCACGGGTAGGCCGCAATGAAAGCAGGGTACGGGTTGGTTCATAAAATAAGTGCGAATAGGGGCATGGTGTTCGCGTTTAAACTCCTGTGCCAAGGTTGCGTTTGATTTGCGGTGGCACAACGTATTCCGAAATTTGGCAAAAATGGGTGATTTTGGAATAGGTTGAACAATGGTTAAAAAACACAACGGCAGCCATGCGCCTGCCATTGTGTTTATTTTTCTGAACTTATTGAGTCAAGTTCGCGTAGTAATTGGCGAGCTCAATAATTTCTTGATCAGACAGCGAGTGCGCCATAAGCCGCATGCGAGAATAAACGTCATTACTGCGCTTGCCCGTTTTGTAATCTTGCATGGTGCGGATGAAATACTCTGGCGTTTGCCCCGCCATAGCTGGCACGTCAACAACATTGCCTTCGCCTTTGTATCCATGGCAAGACATACACGGCGCCAGCAACCGATTGCCATCACCCTTCATGACCAATAGCTCTGCCTTGTCGGCTAACGCTTTGTCAATCACAGTACCTACGGGTACCGGGGGCAGTTTAAAGCTGGCGTAGAACGCCGCGATATCGGCCATATCCTGATCGCTCATGGGTTTGGCGAGTACGGTCATTAAGGGATACGTGTTTCGGCTACCGTTTTTATAGTCTTGCAGCATTTTGTACGTGTATTCCGCCCGCTGCCCAGCCAAGCTCGGCCAGTTGTTGCTTTGGGCTATCCCCGCATGGCCATGGCAAGAGGCGCACATTTGCTCATTGGCGAGCTGGCTGCCTTTTTGAGCATTGCCACTGCGAATCAGCGCTAGGGTTTCGGGTGTCCAAGCGACTTCTGTTGAAGGTGCATCCGCTCTTGCCTTACTCGCGCCGTGCTCATTGGCAAAACTGCTTGTGCTCATCGCAATCAGCGCGGCCACACCCACTAAAGTTATTGATCGATTCATTGATAAATTCTCCATGTGTCAATTCCCCTCTTAAATGCCGAAAGGAATCGCACCATGCGTGCCGATAAAGAAGAATTGCAATAAGGGGTAGCCGTAACTAATCAGCATATAAGCCGCCATCGCCCAGTTCCAAAACGTTAAGCTGTTTAGGATGTTTGGTACCTTGAGGGGCGGATGAATCGCCTCTGCATAGCTTACGGTCATATCGGGTTCTGCAATTTTGTTGGTATGCGTGCGGATTAAGTTGTAAATAAACATCACGCCGGACACCACTAAAATAATGCCACCCACTACCATCATGAGCTCATAGATGCCCCACTGCGCCACCACGCCGACGTGCTCGTAGGGCGTGCTGGAAACTCGGCGGGGATACCACAGCATACCGATGTAGTGCCAAGGCAAGGTGAGTACTAACATGCCGATAAACCACAGCCACAGCTGCCATACAGCCATCGCTTTGGAATGCAGTTGTCGCCCGGTGATTTTTGGCCAAATCCAGTAAGCCACCGCTAAATACATAATGACGGTGGTGCCGCCGAATATGAGATGAAAATGCCCGGTTACCCACTGCGTGTTGTGAATCATGGCGTTCAGAGAGTACGAGGCGTTAATCAAGCCGCCAAAGCCGCCAAAGGTGAG
Source organism: Halothiobacillus neapolitanus (assembly GCA_022730245.1). Lineage (GTDB taxonomy): Bacteria > Pseudomonadota > Gammaproteobacteria > Halothiobacillales > Halothiobacillaceae > Halothiobacillus > Halothiobacillus neapolitanus_A. The sequence continues at coordinate 17,398 of DZCK01000012.1, read as the reverse complement.
CATAAACATGGCGAGCATGCCGGCAACAACCATCGGTTCCTTCCAATCAAGACCGAGCATCCAGCCGAAAATACCCTTGCCACCGCGCAACCGGCTGGCAATTTCCAGCGAGGCCAAAACGGTGAAACCCGTCAGGAACGTGGGAATGGCAACCATAAAGGTGCCCAGCATATGCAAGAGTTTCCAGCCCGCCGCTTGCTGCGGATCCATGTACAAGTGGTGAAAACCAATCGGTACGGAGAAGATGAAGAGCATGACAAACGCGATGCGGGCAAACTCATCGGAAAACAGCTTGCCGCCGGCCAATTTTGGCACCAAGGTGTACATTGCAATGTAGGCGGGAATCAACCAAACATACACAATGGCATGCAAAGTCCAAGAGAACAGGGTGCGAGCCATCCCGGGATCCAACGTTTCCTTCAACCCCAGAGAAACAGGGATCAGCTGAAATAGCGCTTCAATCGCGACGCCGGCAGAGGTCCATAACCAGAGCATGGCGTTAATTGTGGTGCCAAACATGACCAAGGGCACGGGCTTGCCTGGATTTTGCTTTTTCCATTGCGTCATGCCGGCGATCATGTCGATACACCAGAACCACGAGCCCACAACCAACAATACGGCACCAATATAAAATAACGGATGCGCCATTTCGGGCGGGTAGAAGGTGTACATCACCGAGGCTTTGCCGGTGAGGAGCATCACCGCAGCCAGAGCGGTGCCGAAAACCGCCATATAAAAACCAGCCCAGCTAAACAAGGGGCTCCAAGTTTTGATTTTTAGCGAGTGCGCCATCGAATGATAGCCATAACCCATCATGAAAAATGTGGTTAAAACATAAGCCATCAACACGCCATGGGTGGATGTCGAGGCAAAATACACATGCGATGACTCAAGCCAAGGGAAATAGCCCGAGCGCTCTGCCACTTGGTATAAACCCATAGGCAAGCCCAGCAGCAACGCAATAAATGCAAACCACAGGTTGGACATGCCCAAACGGTTACCCAAACGCAACGCACTGGCGGTTGTGCTTTGGGTTTGGCTTAAACGCCCGGCCTCTTCAGCGGTAATACTCATAAACGTGGCTCCTTAATTATTCTTGGGTACGACACGAACCCGCGCGTACATGTAGTCATGCCCGATGCCGCAATATTCATTGCAAATCATGGGAAATTCACCCAGTTTGGTAAATGTGGTGTTTGCCTCAGAGATGTAACCCGGGACCACCATCAAATTGAGGTTCGAATAGGGCACAAGCAAGCCATGCAACACATCAAGACTTGCGATGCGTAGCCGCACCGGCGTATCGATTGGGACTTCAATTTCTTGCGGATAAAACCCGTAACGCGCCGCGACCATCGTGACATCAAGGCTGCCATCGGTATTTTTGTGAACGCCCAAGTTATTTTCAGCAAACTCTTTGGAAAGATGAAGCTTGGCTGAATCAATTGTTTGCACGTTTGAAGGCGGGTGTATGCCTTTGGCAGCCGCATAATAAACTTGTACGGCAATCGTGAACGCAACAATACCGCCCACAACATAAAGCCATCTTTTTTCTAGTGGATCAACATGCATGACTTATCCCTTAATTAATATGACCGAAACCGATAAAACGAGCCCACATGGCTGTCCAGCCGATAACGACCAATGCACCGTAGATTAGGAGTATTGTCCAGGTCCCCGTGGGGGCGGAATTGTAGATTTTCTTTTCTTCTTCAGGTGATAGCTTTTGCATAGGGCGCTGTCCTCTACATTGTTAGCATTAGTAATTATTAATGGCATTTCATTCAGCCAGTAGACTGTGTAAAACAACACAGATTGAGCTTATGTTATCACCATAATTGTTTTATGATACCCGTATACAAAAAATATTTTCTCCGATAACCGCCTCAATGGAGTGCATGATTCATGTCGCAAAAAATCTCATCTATACCCTCAGTGGGCGTGCCATCATCGCTCACTAAGTTATTGGCTTTATTAGAGATTACTAAGCCAAAAGTTGTGCTAATGCTGGTGTTTACCGCGTGGGTGGGCATGGTTTTGGTGCCATCAGAATCGTTTCATTGGCCTGTGATGATTTATGCCTTGATTGGTATCGGTTTAGCGTCAGCCAGTGGCGCTGCGTTAAATCACTTAATGGATGAGCGAATAGATGCACAAATGGTGCGTACCGGGAAACGCCCTTTACCGAGTGGCCGATTAAGCACGCCCGAGGTTTTATTTACAGCTATTTTATGGGGTGTGGCGGGCATTGGATTATTAGCTTGGCAAGTTAATTTATTGACGGCCGTTCTAACTGGTTTTGCTTTAATAGGTTATGCGCTTATTTACACCGTATGGTTAAAGCATAGTACGCCTATGAATATAGTTTGGGGTGGTGCTGCAGGTGCAGCGCCGCCGTTATTAGGTTGGGTAGCCATGACGGGGCAGTTGTCTTGGGAAGCTATTATTCTTTTTTTGATTATTTTTATTTGGACGCCACCGCATTTTTGGCCATTAGCCGTGCATCGTGTTGAAGATTATCGCCGTGTGGGTGTGCCAATGCTGCCGGTGATTCGGGGTGTGCAACACACTAAGTTCCAAATTGTGTTGTATTCATGGGTGCTGCTGGCGGTCACCCTGCTGCCCGCTAGCATCGGCATGATGGGCGGTTTTTATTTTGTAGCCGCTCTGCTGCTGGGGGGTGTTTTTGTGGTGATGGCTTGGCGTTTTTATCGCGCTGCTGATGACCGATTGGCCATGCCCTTGTTCGGCTATTCAATTACTTATCTGATGCTATTATTTGCGGCGATGTTAATTGACCGGCTGCTGTTACCGCTTCTGCGATAGCGCTGCCTGATGTTTTCGCACCAACGCACACTGCGCTTTTGGCATCGCGCATTGGCGATGGCTTTAATGGTGCCTTTGATTTGGTTAGCGGTCACAGGGGCATTGCTCGGGTTTTCAGCTGAAACAGACCGAATTGTCACTCCGGAGCTGCTTTCAGCGCCCCATTTGCCAGGGCATGAGCGGGATTGGTCCAATCAATTACCGACAGAGTTAATCCATTCGGATCAATGGATTGGTTTCGCACCGGCTGCTACGCCGTTTGATCCCAGTATCTGGCAGAGTGCGGCGAACATACTATGGTATGTCAACCCTCAAAGCGCTGAGCTGCGCGGGCATCGCCGAACCGCTGAAGGCGTGCAGGCGTGGCTACTGCGACTGCATACGGGCGATTTTCTGGGTGTGCAGTGGGTGTATCGTGTCCTTGCTTTAATTGCTAGTGCGGGGTTGGGCTTGCTTATTGTCTCTGGTTTGTTGGCAGTGCGGCAGAGTGGACGCCAAACTCGATTGCCGCTGCATACCTTGATTGGGGCATTAAGCGCCGCACCGTTACTGATTTTGTTAGCTGCTGTGGCCGTGTTGGCTTGGGGGGCATCGCGTGATGAGGTTCAGCCGCGCGGTGCGGCTTGGGTTGTTCTATCTGAAACTCAGCGATTCACCGCGGCCGACCTGCACGGCTGGCTTGCGTATACTCAAACGCATTTGCCAGATTGTCGGCCGGTCTGGGTTAATCGACCGGTTCAAGTGCCATCAGGATTGCAGGTGCAATGCGCCGATGGCCGGGCGTGGGTTTCACCTAACTTAAATCCGGCGTTTGGGGCTTGGGTGCCGATTAGTTTAGAGCGGCAGGCTCTTGATTGGCATACCGGTGTTTTTTTGGGGCAAGCTGGGCGAGTTTTATGGGTTCTAGCGGCGCTGGCGGTGCCCTTATTGTGGTGGTCTCGTCGTCGAAATGTGGAAATTAAATAAGGTTAGCGATATGACAGAGCGTTCACAGGTTTGGTTTCAGCGGATGGCGATTATCACGACCATCGCGGTTTATATTTTGATTATCGTTGGGGGATCGGTGCGCGCAAGTGGGGCTGGCATGGGTTGCCCGGATTGGCCTAAATGTTTCGGGCAATGGATTCCGCCGACGGATGTGGCGCAACTTCCCGCCGATTATCAAACTATTTACAAAGATCGTGGTTATGCGAATGTTGTTTTTAACCCAGTTAAAACATGGACTGAATATTTCAACCGTTTAACGGGTGCCACCATCGGCATTCTCGTGTTTATTACGTTGATTTTGGCGTGGATTCGGCGCCGCAGCGATTCTGCTGCATTTAAAGCGAGTTTAACGGCCTTTCTTCTGGTTGGGTTTAACGGGTGGTTGGGCTCGGTTGTGGTATCGAGCAACCTGCATCCGGCGATGATTACGACGCATATGTTTGCCGCTTTATTGACCGTCGCCGTGTTGATTTATGCCGCAACCCGAAGCTGGGATGGGTGGCTGCGTCATGATTCAATACCCACACGGGGTTTAAGTTTTGCTGTGGCGATCGCACTGGTTTTGAGCCTAGCGCAGATTGCGATGGGAACTCAAGTTCGTGAAGCCGTTGATGTGCTGGCATTGAACCCACAGCTTGCGGATCGGGCTACTTGGTTTGCCGCTTTGGGGCAAACGGTTTCGACGCACGTTATTTTTGCGGGATTTGTTGTGCTCTGGAACGCAGGGGTTATTGTTTTGTTATGGCGCTGGGCTTCGCGGCAAAAAGTATTAAGGCGTCTCATTGTGGCCTTAGCCGGTGTCATTCTGGCGCAAATTGCGATAGGGGTAGGTTTTGCGTTGGCAGGCTTCCCCGCAGTGCTGCAACCCTTGCATTTATTGGGTGCAGGATTGATTTTTGGCTTGCAAATCATGTTGCTTTTAGCTTTGCGAGACACCCGACGCGCACCGGTGATGACATGAAAATATTTTCAGCCTTTTTTATTGGGTGTCTTTTTTTTATTTTAATAGCGACTGGGTTGACAGGGTGCAGTTCAAAAGACCCCGATTATGGCGTTAATGCCCAAACCCCGGTGCAAGTTGAGCAGGACGTCCGGGCGTTATTTGCTGAGTTGAAAAGCGGGGATATCGAAGCGGCTAAGGCGGCGGGTTTGATTATGTTGCCCTCACGTTGGCGCGCACAAAGTAAACAAAATGATGAGCTAAATGCGTTAGCGGCTCGACTGAAAACCGAATCATTAACCCAAATTGGCACGATCAAAATTGCCTCCCGCTGGGCTTTAGTTGATTCGATTACGCTGGATGGCAAGCCATTTCAGGCAGATAAACCTTGGTTTTTCTTTTTTTATGCAGGCCATTGGGCTTGGGTAACGCCGAGTGTGTTCAAAGACCCTGCCATTAGCGGCATGATGGATGTCCGTTTTGATCGTTTGTACCAACAATGGAAAGCGGATCACAATAAGGCTTCCGATCAATAACGCGCCCAATGAATAAAGCGCGTTTTGAACGGCCAATTTATTTTGGGGCGCCGACAAGCCGCCCCCGATGAGATCAATACCAGCCTGTCCCGATATGGTGGGTTTGACCTGCTAATCTAACGAAGGTAAATCGCCATCATGGGTGACTGAGGATTTCATATTGGTATGTGTTGATACTTGACTTGCTGACGCACGAAGCTCCTCTTTACTGCTGCCAAAGTTCATGCGCCATTCAAGATTGGCGCGGCTATCGGCATTTTTAAGCGCTTCTTCTCGCTCAATGCGGCCCAATTTCCACAGGGCATGAAGCGACATATCAAAGGTTTGCGAGCCATCCATCTCATTTTTTTCCATGGCGTCTTTCATGGCATCAATTTCGCCGCGTTTAATTAAATCGGCAATAAAAGGCGTATTGACCATAATTTCAACGGCGGGCACGCGTAATCCTTGATTCCCAATAACTAATCGCTGGGAAATAATGGCGCGCAAATTTAAGGACAAATCCATTAAGAGCTGATCGCGGGATTCTGAGGGGAAAAAACGAATGACTCGATCTAAGGCTTGGTGGGCATTGGTGGCGTGGAGCGTGGTTAGGCACAAATGCCCTGTATCTGCATAGGCCAGTGCATGCTCCATCGTCGCGCGATCGCGCACTTCGCCAATCATGATGACATCAGGCGCTTCACGGAGCGCTTCTTTCAGCGCAGCAGCGTAGCTATGGGTATCCATCCCCACTTCACGTTGATTGACAATCGAGTTGCGGTGGCGGAAAGCAAATTCCATCGGGTCTTCTATGGTGAGAATATGCCCAGGTTTAGCTTCAGCGCGATAATCCACCATGGCGGCTAATGTCGTGGATTTCCCCGATCCGGTGGCGCCCACCACCATGATGAGGCCACGACGCTCTTCTACTAACTTTTCAATAATATTAGGTAGATTTAAATCGCTAATTCGAGGAATCTCACTTTTAATGAAGCGAATAACAATCGCCCATTCCCCGCGCTGCATGAAAATATTCACACGAAATCGCCCCAAAGAAGGGCGACTTAACGCTAAGTTGAGCTCAAGTTCAGCGTGAAATTTATCAATTTGCTCTGGGCTGAGTACCGATTTGGCCAAGTCTTCAACTTGGCCTGGTTTCAGGCGCTCTTTTCCAATAAACCGTAATTCCCCTTGGATTTTAACGGCTGGCAAGGCGCCGGTGCTGAAATAAAGGTCGGAGCCTTCTTTTTCAGCGAGTAGTTTTAAAAAAGGATCGAGTGCGGATTCATTCATGAGGTCGGCTCCTGATTTTGGCTTGAACCGTCGTGGGTGCTGCGGCATCAATCGCGGGATAAGTAGAATTTGATTCCTGCGATGCGGCGGGCTTAGTCTTCTTTTTCGACTTGGAGTTGATTATCTTCATCATTCAACCCCTTAGGTAAGCCGCGCCGACTTTGTAGCTTGATGCTTAACCGTAAATCATTTTGCGAATCGGCGTTGCGCAGAGCCTCAGGGTAGCTCACCTGCCCTTGATCGTAGAGATCGAGCAAGGCCTGATCGAAGGTTTGCATACCGTGCTCGCGAGAACGCTTCATGACTTCTTTTATTTCATGCACATCCCCCTTGAAGATTAAATCGCCAATGAGCGGCGTATTAATTAATACCTCTACGGCGGGGACTCGGCCAACGCCCTCTTCTTTGCGCAATAAGCGTTGTGAAATGACGGACTTAAGATTGAGGGATAAATCCATCAGCAGCTGGTGGCGTCGTTCTTCGGGGAAGAAGTTGATAATGCGATCCAGGGCTTGGTTTGTGTTGTTGGCATGCAAGGTGGCCAAGCATAGGTGCCCTGTTTCAGCAAAAGCGACGGCATGATCCATGGTATCCCGATCGCGGATTTCCCCAATTAAGATGACATCAGGCGCTTGGCGTAAGGTGTTTTTTAGTGCGGATTCAAAGCTTTCCGTATCAACCCCCACTTCCCGTTGGGTGACTAAACAGCCTTTATGCCGATGAACATATTCAATCGGATCTTCGATAGTGACAATATGCCCCTTGGAGTGCTCATTGCGAAAATCCAGCATGGCGGCAAGCGAGGTCGATTTACCTGAACTGGTGGCACCCACAAAAATCACCAAGCCCCGCTTGGTCATCGAAATATCTTCTAGGACTTTGGGTAAGAGTAAGTCGGCGAAATTGGGTACATCGGAGCGGATCATCCGCAAAACCATGCCGACGCTGCCGCGCTGCATAAAGGCATTGACTCGGAATCGCGCAATACCCGGCAGTGAAATGGCAAAATTTGCTTCACGCGTTTCTTCAAAAGAGGCCACTTGTTTGTCATTCATAATCGAGCGAACCAACATTTGGGTGTGGCTAACCGATAACGGGTTTTCAGATAAATGAACAATTTCACCATTGATTTTGGCGCTGGGTGGGGCGCCAACGGTCACAAATAAATCGGACGCATTAATATCAACGGCCTTGCGCAATAAACTCTGAACATAATTTGCCGCTTGCTGACGATCCATAGTTAAGCATTCCTTTGATTAGTGTGACGCCGTTTTGCTTAGGCTTGGCCTGAAGGCGATTTTACATGAAGTCTGTTTTATTCTGCGCGCGCGCGCGGGCTTCATCTTTGGCCACTAGCCCACGTTTAACCAGTTGTTGCAGGTTTTGATCGAGGGTTTGCATGCCTTGAGTTTGGCCGGTTTGAATGGCGGAATACATTTGCGCGATTTTGTTTTCACGAATCAAATTTCGGATGGCCGGGCTGCCTAGCATGATCTCGTGGGCAGCAATTCGCCCGCCGCCAATTTTTTTCAGCAGGGTTTGTGAAATAACGGCGCGCAATGATTCAGACAGCATGGCACGCACCATATCTTTTTCTGCCGCAGGGAATACATCCACCACGCGGTCGATGGTTTTTGCAGCCGAGCTCGTATGCAGTGTGGCAAACACGAGATGGCCTGTTTCGGCGGCAGTGAGGGCTAAGCGAATGGTTTCTAAATCACGCAGCTCGCCGACCAAAATCACATCGGGATCTTCCCGCAGGGCAGAGCGCAAAGCCGCATTGAAGCTGTGGGTATCGCGGTGTACTTCGCGCTGATTAATCAGGCATTTTTTGCTGTTGTGCACGAATTCGATCGGATCTTCGATTGTGAGGATGTGGTCGTTTCGATTTTCGTTGATATGGTTAATCATCGCGGCCAAGGTGGTCGATTTACCTGAACCCGTGGGTCCGGTAACCAGTACGATCCCTCGGGGGAAAAAGCACAAGTCCTTAAACACGTTCGGTGCAGCAAGCTGTTCGAGGGTGAGAATTTCGCTTGGAATGGTACGGAAAACCGCCGATGCCCCCCGCTGCTGGTTGAATGCATTGACGCGGAAACGGGCGACGCCGGGAAGTTCGAAGGAAAAATCCACTTCTAGGTTGTCTTCATATTCCTTGCGCTGCTTATCGTTCATGATGTCGTACACCATGGCGTGCACTTCTTTGTGCTCCATCACGGGGACGTTGACTTTGCGAATATCACCATCAATTCGGACGCGCGGCTGTTCGCCGGCAGAAAGATGAAGATCTGATGCGCCATTTTTAACCGAAAAGGTAAGAAGAGAGTCAATACCGCGTTGTTCTGCCATGATCTGGGGTCCTTTTAAGTGCTAATCCTTGAAATTGATCTCTGCGCGTGCTTTTTTAACCCATGTTGCCAATGCTTGCAAACTTATTGCATGCGTGTGGCGCTCAGGCCTGCATCTTGTGGGCGCAACAGGTTTTAACTGGGTAAATAATAGTCTTAAATGGGCATCGTTAACAAATGAAATGGGCGTGAGGCACAGCGTGAAAGCACTAGAGGCGCGTTTTTTATCTATTCATTCGCAGATAGCGGCGGCCGCTACGGCAGCGGGGCGGTCGCCGGATGCGGTAACGCTGGTTGCGGTGAGTAAGTTTCACTCAGCAAGCAGCATTGCAGCGCTGGCCGCATTAGGGCAACGAGATTTTGCGGAAAACTATGTGCAGGAGGCTTTAAGTAAGCAAGAAATATTGGCGCATCATCCGCTGTTTGAGCAAATGATTTGGCATTTTACGGGGCCTATACAATCGAATAAAACCCGAGCCATTGCGACGCATTTTTCGTGGGTGCATAGTGTCGATCGTCCCAAAATCGCGGAACGATTGAGCGCTCAGCGTCCCGATGAGCTGCCTGCGCTCAAGATATTTATTGAGGTAAATTTAGACGGTGAATCGACCAAATCCGGTGTAACTTTGGCGCAAATGCCAGAGATGCTGGCTTTATGCCAGCGCTTGCCGCGTATCGAGTTGGTCGGCTTAATGGCGATCCCTGCGCCGACATCAACCGATGCCTTTGTGCGCCTAGCTCAAATTCTGGCTCAAATTAATGCAAATTTGCCTGCGCCCTTGCCTATGTTGTCGATGGGGATGAGTGCAGATTTTATAGCCGCGATTGCCGCAGGAAGTACGCATGTGCGCATCGGTACCGCACTTTTTGGCGCACGCTGAACCTTAAGGCAATCCTATGGTTTGCGCCGCGTGGTAATCTACCGCGCAGTGGACAGGTTCCTAGACAAAACATCGACGACACAGGGTAGAAAAGAGGTATCTATGCAAGCGGCAAAAATCACGTTTATTGGCGGTGGCAACATGGCAACGGCGCTGATTGAGGGCTTGCGAAAAAATCAGGCCAGCATGATGTCTGTGGCGCAGCCGGTGCTGATGGTGGCCGATCCTTCGGCGGAGCGACGCGCTTTGTTAGCCGATTTGTACGCAGTTGAAACGGTCGCCGATAACGCGGCGGCCACCACCGGGGCGAGTTTGATTGTGCTTGCGGTTAAACCCAATCACGTTCGCGCCGCCGCCGAGCAAATCCGCGCGAACTTATTGCCGAACCAACTGATTGTTTCTGTGGCGGCGGGCATACCCTTGGCGGCTCTGCAACATTGGCTGGGTGGTCATCAAGCCATCGTGCGTGCCATGCCCAACACGCCCGCGATGGTGGGCTCAGGGGCGACAGGCCTCTATGCGCCACCAACTTTAACGCCGCCGCAACGCAATATGGCCGAATCATTGATGCGCGCGGTGGGTTTGGTGCAGTGGGTGGCCAATGAGGCGGATATGGATGCGGTTACCGCGTTATCGGGCAGTGGGCCTGCCTATATTTTCCTTGTGATGGAGGCCATGCAGGCGGCAGCGGAGCAATTAGGCTTACCTGCTCAGACAGCGCGGCTACTTACGTTGGAGACGGTGTTAGGGGCGGCGCGTTTGGCGATGACCGTTGATGAGTCGCCCGCCCAATTGCGTGCTCGGGTGACTTCACCCAACGGCACCACAGAGCGCGGCATTGCCGCACTTGAACAGGCCGGCCTGCGTGCGGCGTTTGCGCAAGCATTGAATGCCGCTCATCAGCGCAGTGTCGAGCTTGGTATGCAATTAAGTTTAGAGGAACGTGCCTTATGAGTGGCAGTTTTGGCGATCCGCTGGCGTTTTTAGTTCGCACCCTGTTTGAATTGGTTATCTTTATTGTTTTGGTGCGGTATTTTTTGCAAGCCTTCCGCGCGAATTTTTTTAATCCCATTGTTCAAACGCTGGTCAAAATCACCGATCCGGTACTCAATCCCTTGCGCCCATATATGCCAAGAGTGGGGCGGCATGATTTAGCCTCCTTGCTGGTTGCTTTGGTTTTAATTGTGTTGATGGTTTGGGTGTTGGGCATGATGCAGGGCGGTATGCCGATTTTAACCCTCGTATTAATGTCGATTTACTTCGCCTTTTTGCTGGTAACCGATTTATTTTTCTGGACAATTTTGATGCGGGCGGTGGCTTCATGGGTGGGGAATAATCGCTCGCCCGGCGTGGCCTTGCTGGAAGACTTAACCGATCCGCTCCTGCAACCGGTTCAGAAATTTTTGCCGCCCTTAGGCGGCTTCGATTTAAGCCCGCTGGCGGTTTTGATTGTGATCCAAGTTTTGCAGATGGCGGTTGGCAACGTATTGCTTGGGTGATTTTTGCGCGATCGTTTTGTTTTTGAATCAGTAAAGGTGTCTTGATTGAGTGAAGTAGCCCCCAAAATCGCGATAACGGGAGCCGTGGACGTAGCCTCGAACCACTCGGTGGGCATCGTGCACCCGCAAACGGCCATTTTTACTGCGCCGCTGGCTTTAGATTGCGGCCGCAGTTTGCCTCGTTATGCGCTCGTTTATGAAACCTATGGCCAATTAAACGAAGCGGGTAGCAATGCTGTTTTGATTTGTCATGCCCTATCGGGTGACCATCATGCGGCGGGATTTAACGCAGAAACTGAGCGCAAGCCCGGCTGGTGGGATTCGGCCATTGGGCCTGGCAAACCCATCGATACAAGCCGTTTTTTTGTGGTGTGTTTAAATAACCTCGGTGGCTGCAAGGGGTCGACAGGGCCATTGAGCATCGACCCCACCACCGATAAACCCTACGGCCCCGATTTTCCGATTGTAACCGTGCGCGATTGGGTACATGCCCAGCATCGCTTGATGCAGTATTTGGGCCTCTCCCGCTGGGCTGCGGTCATTGGCGGCAGCTTGGGCGGCATGCAAGTGTTGCAGTGGTCAATCAGTTACCCCGAAGCCATTGCCCACGCGGTCGTGATTGCGGCGGCACCTAAGCTATCGGCGCAAAATATTGCGTTTAACGAAGTGGCACGCCAAGCGATTATTACCGACCCCGAGTTTCATGGCGGGCGTTATGCGGAGGCGGGCACGCTTCCCCGGCGGGGGCTCATGCTGGCGCGGATGCTGGGACACATCACCTACCTGTCGGATGATGCGATGCGCGCTAAATTTGGCCGCGAATTGCGGGCAGGGCAAGTCAACTATGGGTTTGATGTGGAGTTTCAGGTTGAAAGCTATTTGCGCTACCAGGGCACAAGTTTTGTCGATCGTTTTGATGCCAACACCTATCTTCTCATGACGAAGGCGCTCGATTATTTTGACCCCGCGCATGAGTGCGGGGATGACTTAATGACCGCACTTGCGCCGGCGCAGGCCGATTTTTTAGTGGTTTCCTTTACCTCCGATTGGCGTTTTGCGCCGATGCGTTCGCGCGAGATTGTGCGTGCTTTGTTGGCTGCGGGTAAGCGGGTTTCTTATGCTGAAATTGAGTCGAATCATGGCCACGATGCGTTTTTGATGAACATTCCTTATTACCACCGGGTTTTGGCGGGCTACATGGCCAATATCAATTGGGCACTTGAGCCTCAAGCGGGTGTTTTATGATTCGCCCCGATTGGCATATTGTGGAACAGTGGATTGCGCCCCACAGTCGCGTGCTGGATTTGGGTTGTGGCGATGGCTCGTTAATGGCGCATTTGCTTGAGCGCCGGCAAGTTTTGGCTGTTGGGCTTGAGCTGGATGATGACCAAGTGGCAGCCTGCATCGAAGCGGGTTTAAACGTGATTCAAGAAGACTTGGATAGTGGCATTAGTGATTGGTTTGCGCCGATGTCGTTCGATTTTGTGATCGTAAGCCAAACCATCCAAGCCATGCGCCACCCCGAGCGTTTGCTCGCGGATATGCTGAGTATTGCCCGCGAGGGGATTGTGACGTTCCCTAATATGGGTTATTGGCGCAATCGGGTGCAGTTGGGTTTGCTTGGCCACATGCCGTTTAATCGGGCGTTGCCCAACCCGTGGTACAACACCCCCAATATTCATTTGTGCACGCTCACCGATTTTGAATCGCTGTGCGATGAATTGGGTTTGGAGATACTCGACCGCGCGGTGGTGGATAGCGCTCGGCGTGAATCGGCTTTATTGCGCGCATTCCCTAATTGGTTTGGAGAACACGCCATTTACCGAATTAAGCGCCGAGCGTAAGGTTTAAAATAATTTGGCGCGTTTGAATAAGTAAATTAATAAACCGCCGATGAGTATTAAGATAGTGGTAAACAGAGAGAACGACCAGCCTGGCGATTGATTCCCAGGAATGCCAGCAATATTAACGCCGAATAAACCGGTGATAAAAGTGAGTGGTAGAAAAATCGCCGATAGCGCCGTTAAAAAAGTGAGTTGCTTATTAAGCTCATTGCTTGAACGGGTATTCATCTGTTCTTGAATAATCCGCATTTGATCGCGAGAGGCATCTAATACCTCGATATACCGGGTAAGCCTATTTTCTGCCTCACGTAATCGCTGGATAGTCGGTTTTTTGAGCCAGCTTAAATGGCTGGCGATCACCGATAGCAAGGCATCTCGCTGTGGGCCTAAATAGCGGCGCAACGTTAAAATCATGGTGCGTAAATCGGCTAAATCCCGATCGGATACGGGCTCAACCTCGTCACTAATGAGCATGCTTTTTTCATAGTTATCGGTGAGTTCATCAATCTCGTCAATCGTGTCGAGCATGTTGTCGTTCAAAAGCTCAATTAATCGTGTGACAAATTGCCCCGCGTCTTTGGGGGCATTATTCGATTCCATATCTCGCTGCAATGTATTTACGGCGCGCAGGCTACGCAAATGCGTGCTAATAATGCGACGAGGGGTAATCCATAGCCGGATGCCAATCATATCGTCTGGTTCTTGGCCGGGGTTGTGGTTAATACCGCGCAAGGTCAGCAACAGCCCTTGATCTAAAATTAAGGCGCGTGGCCGCGTTATTTCGGCCAACAAAGTATCTTGCACCGTGCTGTCTATGTCGGTTTGGCCGCGAATCCAGTCTTGCACTTCGGGTTGGCTATAGTTTAAATGCACCCAGATCGGCCCAGGGCTTGGGGTGTTATCTGATAAGGGCAGCAGTTGCGCGCTCCCATCGCCTTGCATGTGCCAGGTGTAAAAATCAGTTGCCACGGTTTTAAGTCTCAATAGTGGTGGGGGTTATTAAACATAATGGCAAAGCCTGCACTTATTCTTTGACCGCACGATGAATGGTGTACTCAGCTCCTTGTTTGATTTTGTCATAGTTGCCAAATTGCTCTTTAAATGTGCGTTTAAAATAATCCCGCAGGCCATTGATGCTGACAAACCAGACGTCGCCGCCTGACGTTAAATTCTGCCAAGCATCAAATAACATAATCGACCAAAGCTCTTTACCCACTTTAGCCGGCACATTCGACACAATGCGGTTAAGCGCTGTGCCTTGCACCGCACTCAGGCCGTTGCTTAATTTAACTTGGACATTCGCTAGGTGATTACGGGCCGCATTTTGGGTGGCAAAATCACAGGCGACAAAATCTTTATCCAATAAGATCACCTGCGCGGTGGGCTCCGCCTTGGCGAGCGTGAGGCCGATGGGGCCATAGCCGCAGCCTAAGTCAACGATGGTTTGATTGGGTTTGGGCGCATCTAGAAAATCGAGCAACAGGCGGGTGCCATCATCAATCTCGCGCGGAGAAAATAACCCCCAAGTGGAGTGCAGCGTGAGATTTTGGCTCATGAGTTGAACGTGCTGGGTGATATCCGCGCGCAGCTGGGTGATTTCTTGGGCGGTGGGCATAACAAAAATTCTCTCTGGGTGACATGCGTTTAGCCATGCCCGATAAGGGTTGGGCAAATTCTAACGCGATAAACGCCGCTACGGGCGCACTTTGGTTAATGGCGCGTTAATTGGGGTTTGCTTGTGTTTGACATCGCACACAGAGGCCATGCAGCTCGATCGATTGCCGCGTGGTTTCAAATTGCTGCTGGTGACTAATTTGAGTAATCAGTTGATTTAACGCATCGCTCGATTGCTCGTTGATGGTGCCGCAGGTATCGCAAATCATTAAAATGGCTTGATGCGCAATTTCGGGGTGATCGCAGCCAATAAAGGCATTGAGGCTTTCGATTCGGTGAATCAACCCATGCGCCAATAGAAAATCTAGCGCGCGATAAATGGTGGGCGGTTTGATGACGTTTCCCGCAGTTGAAAGACGGGAAATTAAATCGTAGGCCTTGGTTGCCTCATGCCCAGCCCAGATTTCAGCCAGCACGGCTTTTCGGATGGGTGTAAGCCGCGCACCCCGAGCTAAACATACGTGCTCGGCGTTCTCGATGGCGGTTCCGGCACAATGGATATGGTTAAGGCAGTGCATTGCGTGGTGTCCACTTCTGGGGCTTAAATTGAATAGATTGTACCTGTGTGGCGAGGTTCTGTAGACCGCAAACCAAATTCTTTGTCATCTGGGTGGAAATGTTGCCCCAAACCCAAGTTAATTCAGGGTGTTATTGAAAAGTTTGATAATGCAGGTATTGAATAAATTCATAGCGCGCACCAAGATTAAACCCTGAGGAGCCCATGTCGGCATCTGCTGCAAGTGCCGTACCAAAAATAAATTAGAGTGAGAATGACTATGCAAGCCAATTCATCTGTTCTGCTGCCACGGCGGCGTTTTATTCAAACCGCCGCTTCGGTCGCGGGCTTTGCTATTTTGCCTGTCGCTTATTCTGCGCAAGTTTTTGCGGCAGAGCAGCGAGTAATTGCGGGTCCCAAGGTGGCTGATATTGCCCCAATTAAGCTCGCCGAACAGGTGTATTGCATTGTTTCGCCGTGGGGTTTTCCTTCGGTTGAAAATCAGGGAATGATGAGTAACGTCACTTTTGTGACGACGCAAAAAGGCGTGGTGGTGATTGATAGCGGTGCCTCACGGCAAATTGGTGAAATGGCGTTGCGTCAAATCCGTCAAATCACGCCAAGCCCGATTGCGGCGGTGATTAATACCCATTATCACGGCGATCACTGGCTCGGAAATCATGCCTTTGTGAATGAAAACCCCGATGTGCCCATCTATGCCCATGAAAAAACCCTGTCGGCCATTAAAACCGGGCAAGGGCAGTTTTGGACCAATTTAATGGAGCGTTCAACCGATAACGCCACCATGGGTACCGTTGCTACACCGCCGAATAAGGTCGTGGCGCATGGCGATGTGTTGGATTTTGGCGATACAAAAATCAAAGTGCATTTTTATGGCACCGCCCACACGCCTTCCGATATTAGCCTTGAACTTGTGGGACACAACATCGTGCATGTGGGCGATGTGGCGATGGATAACCGGATTGCTTTTATGGACGATGGCAGTTTTCGCGGCACGTTTAAAAATTATGATGCCTTGGTGGCGGCGGTGCCCGAGGCGCTTTGGATTCCGGCCCATGGCAATCCGGGTAAACAGGTGCTGGCGCATAATCGCGAGTTGTTTGAAGGCATTTACCAATCGGCCGAAAAAGCCGTGCAGGATATGTCGGGGCAAGAAGGCGCTAAAGCTTACGCATTGGCCGATCCTCGGGTAAAAAAATATGCGCCCGTTACCAAAGGGTTTGATGAAAATATCGGCAAATATAGCTCGTTGGCTTATCTTGAAGCGGAGTCTGCTTCCTTTTAAATTGGTTTTTTCCTAGGAGCCCGCCGAGCTTTAGGCATCGTAGCGAAAATCGAGCTGGGCGGGGCGCTGTCTTAATAGAGCTGCCAAATAGTTTAATAGAATATGTCGATTGGTCAGAAAGTCTTCGCTTGGGTTATAAAAAAGGATGTTTATTATTAAAGCTTGATTCAAGGAGCGCGTGCATGTCCGGTTCTTCCCCCACCTGTTCACCAGTTAGACCCTTGTGGCCGCCGATGGTTGCCGGTTTTGTGTTGGGTTTGGTGCTCATTTTAACGTTTGTGCTCGTCGGCAATGGCGTGGGTGCCTCGGGCACGTTTGCCAGCATTGCGGCATGGCTTGGCTTTCAATTGGCGCCAGTGGCGACACAATCCAATGGATATCTTGGGCACATGGTGGCCAATGGTGCCAATCCCTTTGCCAGCTGGATTGTGGTCGAAGTCATTGGGGTGGCTATTGGCGCGCTGTTGGCTGCCGTGAGTGCGGGGCGATTCAAAATTAAAGTGGATGTGGGCGCGGGGAAAATTGGCGTTATGCCGCGTTTATTGCTCGCCTTGCTCGGCGGGTTGCTGGCCGGATTTGGTTCACGCTTTGCGGCGGGCTGCACCAGCGGCGTTGGGTTATCGGGCACCGCCATGCTGGGTGTTGCGGGCTTTATCTTTTTAATCGTTTTCTTTGTGGTCGGCCTGGTCGTTAGCGCCTTGATGCGGAGGGTGTGGTAATGGATTACGGTGTGGCAGGAACGGCTTTGGCCTCGGGTATTCTTTTTGGCTATGTGCTGGAGCAGGC
>DZCK01000239.1 GCA_022730245.1 Halothiobacillus neapolitanus | reverse complement strand
CTGCTCAATACGGGGATTGAAAACACCGTTGATCGCTTTGGTGGTGAACAACACAAGCTCTCGGGGCGCGCAAAAGATATGGGCTCGGCCGCAGTGATGCTGACCTTGCTCATGACCACGGTTATTTGGGTATTGTTGTTACTGGATTAGAAGGGTTTCTTAATTAGTGCGCAATCGTGGTAGCACCCACGGATAAAGTACGAAGTGCAACGCAAGCCAAAACAACCCGGCGGATAATGCGCTCTGAAGCATTCCCGATAAACCCGTCGAAGGCAAAATCAATAGCAGGATGCCGTGTTGCATTATGCTGAGTGCCGCGATCCAAATGGCCTGCTGTATGACCGAAAAAGTCAAAAGCAAACGCCGCGCAGCGAGGGTCAGGGCGCTCGCCAAAGTGAAGACGAGAGCATGAGTTCCTAGCGGTGCGGAGCTTGCCGCATCCAAAAACAAACCCGCAAGCCACGCTACACCAATGCCTATTGCTGCGGGAAGATACAATATCCAAAACACCACCATCACCAGCAGCCAGGGTGCGCGCCACGGATTAAGATCCAACGCAAGGGGTAGGGGAATCAGCTCAAGCAGCATGGTCAGAAGCAGGCTGAGTGCCACCATCAAACCCAAAGCCAATTCATTGCGCATGGTTGGGATTTTTCTCTGATTTCACGCTCGGCTCAGGTGGGGGCAATTCCAACGGCGCGAGCTTGTTCAAGGCAGGAGGGGGAGGTAACTCTGTGGGCGAGGCATTTGGCTCGCGCATCCAAACCAATACCACATCCCGCACATCGCTCATCTCGGCCATGGGGCGAGCGCGAATGTCGGCAAAAGCACCACTTTGCTCGGACGAAATATGGGTAATCGAGGCGACAGGGAAACCCTCTGGAAAGCGGCCACCCAATCCTGAAGTAAGCAATACATCACCCACCACCACATCGGCCTGTTTGGGAAGATGATGTACGCTGACTTCATTCAACACCCCTGTGCCGCGCACGATACCGCGCTGCCCAGAGCGCGCTACGCGCACGGGAATCGCATGTTGTTCATCAGTCAGGGGTAAAATTTCGGCTGTGGAAACACCTGCATGCTGAACCTGACCCAGCACCCCCGTGCCTAACAAGGCCGCTTGCCCCACATACACGCCATCGCGTGTGCCACGGTTGATTAAAATTGTGGGGTTATTCGTGGCCGCTGCGCTGCGCAAAACTTGTGCCAGCATCACATCCACATCCAGAGGCGACACGGCATTTAAGGCCGCACGCAAACGCTTGTTTTCCTGCTCCA
>DZCK01000238.1 GCA_022730245.1 Halothiobacillus neapolitanus | reverse complement strand
AAGATTTACTCAGAAGCTTGCTCAACCGGGTATTGTTCGCGGTGGATAAAGCCTATCCTGAGCTCGCGGCAACCTGCCAGTCGCTGCGGGATGTGATGCGTAAAACCGGCGATGCGCCCCTGCCGGTAGCCGTTTTGCAGCCGGGCATTGAGCAGCTTGGGGAAGCGATTCGCGCCATTGAGGCGGGCAGCTTAGCGCCCGATCGCGCGGAGTTAAACGTCCAATCCCAAACGGCGGATAAAGCCGATGTGCGTGATTTTTTGCCGCTCCTGCTTGAGCGGGTTGCTTTTACCGAGGCGATGGAAACCCGGCGTGCCAAGCTCTTGGCGATTTTACAAAATCCGCGCGATTTGACGCTTAATTCGATTTTAATTGACCGTGCCGCCTCGTTAATTAACGACATGCGGCGTGCGCTTGAGCATGAGAAAGCGGAGCTGACCGAGTTTTTGCAGCAGCTCACAGAGGCACTCTCTGAAATTGATCAAAGCACCCTGATGAATTTAGGTGATGTTCAAACCCAGCGCGAATCGCAGCGGGCCTTGAATACGGCTGTGACGGAGCAGGTGGCGGATATTGATCGCACGGTGGCAGACGCCACGGATTTAGATGAGCTTAAACGGGTGGTGCGCGAACGGATTTCACGGATTAGTGAGCATATTCACAGCTTTCGTCAGGCGGAAGATCAGCGGTTAAACACCGTTGAGCAAGAAAACCAAGCGATGCGTGAACGGATTGCGCGCCTTGAAGTGTCGCGCAGCCACTTGCAAGACCAGCTTGTGGCCAGCACGCAAAAAATGCTGCGCGATACCCTGACAGGCTTGCCCAATCGCCTCGCGTTTGATGAGCGAATCACCTTAGAGGTCGCACGGATGCGACGCGAACATAGTGCCCTGTGTTTGGCGATTTGGGATATCGATTACTTCAAAAAAGTGAATGATACTTTTGGTCATCAAGCGGGTGATAAAGCACTGCATGTGGTGGGAAAAACCCTGAACAAACTCATTCGGGATGTGGACATGGTGGCACGATACGGCGGTGAGGAGTTTGTGATGATTCTGCCGCGCGCCAATCTGCAACAGGCTTTTGTGGTGCTGGAGCGGATTCGGGAAACGTTGGCCAATACCGCGTTTCGCTTTAAGGATCAGCCGTTAAAAATCACGCTCTCGTGCGGTGTGGCAGAATGCTCGGCGGATGAAACCCACGAGGCGGTGTTAGCGCGCGCCGATGAAGCCCTTTATTTGGCCAAGGCCAATGGCCGAAATCGCACCGAGATGGCGCATTAGCCTTAAG
>DZCK01000237.1 GCA_022730245.1 Halothiobacillus neapolitanus | reverse complement strand
TAAACATACGGTAAGGTTCGGTTGCCCCCAAGGTGTTCAGGTCATCGACCAACACACCCAAATAAGCCTGATCGCGACGCGGATACCAACTGTCCTTGCCTTGCACGGCACGTGCTGCATTAATGCCCGCGAGCAATCCCTGAGCAGCGGCTTCTTCATAACCTGTCGTGCCATTAATTTGCCCTGCAAAAAACAAACCGCTAATGCTGTGGGTTTCTAGGGTTGGTTTGAGTGCGCGCGGATCGAAATAATCGTACTCGATGGCGTAGGCAGGACGCGTCAGCACCGCGTTTTCTAAGCCTTTCATGCTATGAATCATCTGAATCTGTGCTTCGAATGGCAAGCTGGTCGAAATCCCGTTCGGGTAAAGCTCGTGCGTGGTTAGCCCTTCTGGCTCGATAAAAATCTGATGATTGTCTTTATCGGCAAAACGGGTAATCTTATCTTCAATCGACGGGCAATAGCGCGGCCCTACCCCTTCAATCACCCCCTGATACATCGGCGATTGGTCGAGATATTGGCGGATAATATCGTGTGTGCGCTCATTGGTATGCGTGATATAACAAGGTACTTGACGCGGATGCATCGCCACATTACCCATAAACGAAAATACAGGCAAAGGCGTGTCGCCAGCCTGAACCTGCATCACAGAAAAGTCGACACTACGTGCATCAATACGGCAAGGCGTACCTGTTTTTAAGCGCCCGACGGGCAAGTTGAGTTCTTTTAAGCGCTCGGCAAGTCGGATACTGGGTGGGTCGCCAGCACGTCCACCCGAATGATTTTGCATACCGATGTGAATTTTGCCATTCAAAAAGGTACCTGCGGTCAAAATAACCTGACGGGCATAAAACTTCCAACCCGTGGCGGTAACCACCCCCGTAATCTGCCCATTTTCGACGATTAAGTCTTCTGCCATCTGCTGAAACAAGGTTAAGTTTGGTTGGTTTTCGAGGCGATAGCGCACCGATGCTTTATATAACAAACGGTCAGCTTGGGCGCGTGTTGCCCGCACAGCAGGACCTTTAGAGGCATTCAGGGTGCGGAACTGGATACCCGAATCATCGGTTGCCAAGCCCATGATACCGCCCATGGCATCGACTTCCTTAACCAGATGCCCCTTACCAATACCGCCAATCGCTGGGTTGCACGACATCGAGCCTAGCCCTTCGATGCTTTGTGTTAACAATAAGGTATTAACACCCATCCGTGCTGCCGCTGCCGCGGCTTCTGTCCCTGCATGCCCGCCACCGATCACGATGACATCGTATTGTTGTTGTGAAAACATCTG
>DZCK01000236.1 GCA_022730245.1 Halothiobacillus neapolitanus | reverse complement strand
CGTCAGCCCAGCGGGATTTTCAACAGGCAAATCTTTGAGCGAATGCACCGCGCAATGCACCGCGCCAGATAGCAATTCGCTTTCAAGTTCCTGCGTAAATAATCCCTTGCCGCCAATTTCGGGCAACGGCTTGTCGAGAATTTTGTCGCCTTGCGTGGTGATGACTTTTTCTTCACAGACAAGGTCGGGGTGAATTTTTTGTAATGCGGCAATAACCCATTGAGTTTGCCAGCGGGCGAGCGCGGAGGGGCGGGTTGCGAAAATTAGTTTCATGGTTTATGAGTTAGTCAGCGGCGATGGGGCAAGCCGCGCCGGAAAATCCACATAGCCCGTTATCGGGTTGCAGCCCAAAGAGGGTGCGGGCAACGGTGGCGTATTCGGGCGCGTGCGGGCAGGCTGCCTCATCTTTTAATCGGCGCGTAGGGTGATCCAGTATTTTTTTTACGAGGGATTGGGTTAATAATTCAATGCGCTCACGCTCACGCGCGGTCAGGTCGGGCATGTGGCGCAGGGATTTTTGAAGTTCTGCCGCGCGGATGATTTCTGCCTGCTGGCGAATATCCGCGATGATCGGAAGCATTTCAAGCGACTGCATGAACGCTTCAAATTCGGCAAGTTCTTGCGCAAGAATGGCTTTTACCTGCGGCACTTGCGACATGCGCTGGGCAAGCGAGTCTTCCAGTTTTGCGCTCAAATGATCCAGGTCAAAAACTTTTACGTTTGGGATGTTTTCGGCATCGGGGTCAATATCGCGCGGCAGGGCAATGTCCATCAAAATCAACGGGCGCTGGGGACGCGCCAGCATTGTCCGCGCCGCCATATCAGCAGTGATGATGACATGCGGTGCGCCAGTGGATGAGATGACAATATCCGCGTTGATTAATGCCTCGTGGATAAATTCAAACGTGGCAGATTCCGCGCCCCAGCGTTGGGCAACTTCCTGGGCGCGTTCCAGCGTGCGATTGACCACGCAGATTTTTTCCACGCCGCGCTTGCGGAGCGCCTCGACGGTTAACTCTGCCATTTCGCCCGCGCCAATGACCACCACGCTGGCGGTTTTGATCTGACCGAGATTCTTCTCCGCGACCGAAGCGGCGAGCGACGAGACCGAAGCGGGGTTGCGGCTGATGGCGGTTTCGGTGCGCGCACGTTTGCCGGCATGAATGGCGGATTGGAAGAGTCGATTCAGCGTGGGACCCGCTGTGTTTTGTCCGCGTGCCAGTTCGAGAGCGCGGGTGACTTGCCCCAAAATTTGCGGCTCGCCAATGACGAGTGAATCCAATCCCGCCGTCACATCAAATAAA
>DZCK01000110.1 GCA_022730245.1 Halothiobacillus neapolitanus | reverse complement strand
GTTGGCGTTGGCGTTGGCGTTGGCGTTGGCGTTGGCGTTGGCGTTGGCGTTGGCGCGGATGTTCCGCCGCCGCAGGCAGCAAGGAGCGCGATCAGCGCGGCAGTGATCGTGCGTTGAACCAGCTTAATGTAATGGGGGCGGGGGGTCGGTGACATGGTCATGCACTCCTGTGATTTGGGTGTTGAGGGCGTCGATGCCCTCAATCGATAAACAATCGCAAGGAGTGTAAGGGGCAAACTTTCCCGGGTCTAATTGAATCGGGTGGCGAAGGTTATTGTTCGCAGGCTTATGATTTTTATCCTATTTGTGAGTAAACGGGATTAGCTCACCTGAATGTTCCAGAGTGCGGAGCCGATGGTATACAGCCCAAAACCCAGCACTGCGCCACCCGCCACCCAGCGCACCCATTTTTGACGGGTAAAGGCTGAAAGCTGCGCGGCGAAGGCGCCCATCACCAGCAAATTGGGCAAAGTGCCCAAGCCAAAGCCCAGCATCAAGAGCGCGCCTTGGCTGGCACTGCCCGCCGAGAGCGCCCAAATTAGCACGCTATACACCAAGCCGCAGGGCAGCCAGCCCCACACAAATCCCAGCAACATCGCTTGTTTGGGCGTGCGCACCGGCATTAAGCGGCGGCCAAAGGGCTCAATGTAGCGCCACAAACGCGAACCGGCGCGCTCAATGCGGGTCAGCCCAAACCACCAGCCGCCCACATACAAGCCCATCAGCACCATAAAGCCACCGGCAATCATCAATAAATACAACTGCGCGTGCTGCATGGGGATGAGCGATAAGCCCAGCGCACCGATGAGTCCGGCAATCGCGCCCGCCAGCACATACGAGCTAATGCGCGCTAGGTTATAGGCCAATAAATACGGCAATAATTGCTGCGGTGTGGCGCGTTTTTCCGGCGGTAGGCCAAAGGTGAGCGCGCCCACAATGCCGCCGCACATGCCGATGCAATGCACGCCGCCAAAAAACCCCACCATTAACGCCGCCCAAAAAGTCATATCTGCGGGCATGAATGCTCCTTAAGTAGTTGTCAAACAGGCTGGAAATTGAATTGGTCTCCACCTTGACATGGGGTTAACCATGACTTTTAATGCAGAAGATTGAAAAATGATTGAGGTTGGTTAAGCATTATGTATGCAATTGCATTTGATTTGAAAGTTGCCGATTTAGAGCTTCATTACAGCGGTAATTCATACAATAACGCGTATGGTGATATTAAAAAATTTCTTGCCACCAAGGGATTTAGCCGGCAACAAGGGAGTGTTTATTTTGGTGACTCCGATAAAGTGGACGCCGTGAAATGCGTTATGGCGGTCAATGCACTCAGTAACCAGTATCCTTGGTTTAAACAATGTGTTACAGATATTCGGATGTTGCGCATTGAAGAAAACAACGATTTAGCCCCCGCTTTGTAAACCGCCCCACTTGATTCACCGCAGGCAGGCTCTACACTGCCCGCATGAACTCAGATGCCACCCCCCACACGCCCGCGCCATTATCCACCGAGCCTGCTCACATTATCGCGTTTTTAGCCGCGAATTTGCCGCAATTGCCGCTCAGCGATCAAGCCGCGTTAGCGCGCCGATTGGCTAGGGCGCAGCACGCCCATCAGCAAAATCGGCTGAATCCTGCCAAGTTAACTGAATTAGTGAGTGCGTTTGAGGCCAGCGCCGCACGCTTATCCGAGCGCCGTGCCGCCGTTTTAACGCTCGATTATCCCGCAGAATTACCCGTTAGTGGCCAGCGCGAAGCCATTATGAACCTGCTGCGGGTGCATCAAGTGGTGATTGTGGCCGGCGAGACGGGCTCGGGTAAAACCACCCAGTTGCCCAAAATGCTGCTTGAGCTGGGCTATGGCATTAAAGGGCAAATTGGCCACACCCAGCCGCGCCGCATTGCCGCGCGTAATGTGGCCAGCCGCTTGGCCGAAGAGCTCGGGGTAACGGGCTCGGGCGTGGTGGGTTACAAGGTGCGGTTTTCCGATCAAACCCGCTTAAGCTCGCGCGTGGCGGTGATGACCGACGGCATTTTGCTCGCCGAAATGCACAGCGACCCCGATTTACTCAAATACGATGCGCTCATTATTGATGAGGCGCACGAGCGCAGCCTGAATATCGACTTCTTGCTCGGCATCGTGCGCCGCCTGCTGGATCGCCGCCCCGATTTTCGTTTGGTGATTACCTCCGCCACCATCGATACCGAACGGTTTGCCACCCACTTCGCGCAAAAAAACACGGCTGGCGCATGGCAGAACGCGCCGATTATTACCGTGGCGGGGCGCAGTTTTCCGGTGGAAGTGCGGTATCGCCCGCTGGATGCGCCGCGCGCCGAATCACCCGATGATGAAGCCCAAAATCAAGACGCCGATAGAGACTTGGCCGCAGCCATTGTGGCGGCGGTCGATGAGTTGCAGATGGAGGCGCAAACCGCCACGGGCGGCGATATTTTGGTGTTTTTGCCGGGCGAGCGAGAAATCCGCGAGTGTGCGCAGCGGTTATCGCGCCACGGCCTGCGCCACACCGAGATTTTGCCGCTGTTTGCGCGGCTTTCGGCGGCGGAACAACAGCGCATTTTTGCCCCCCACACGGGGCGGCGCATCGTGCTTACCACCAATGTGGCCGAAACCTCGCTCACCGTGCCGGGCATTCATTATGTGATTGATTCGGGCCTTGCGCGCATTGCCCGCTACAGCCCGCGCTCGCGCATTCAAAAATTGAGTGTGGAGGCCATTTCGCAAGCCTCGGCCAATCAGCGGGCCGGGCGCTGTGGGCGGGTGGCGCCGGGCGTGTGTATTCGGCTGTTTGATGCAGTCGATTTTGCCGGTCGCCCCGCGTTTACCGACCCCGAAATTTTGCGCACCAACTTAGCCTCGGTAGTGCTGCGCCTCATCGAACTGCGCTTGGGTGAGCCGGAACATTTCCCGTTTATCGAACCGCCCGATTCCCGCCAGCTGGCCGCCGCGCGCCGGTTATTGTTTGAGCTGGGCGCGCTCGACGAGCGCCAGCGCATCACCCCGCTGGGCCGCCAGCTCGCCCGCCTGCCGGTCGATCCCACCCTCGGGCGCATGGTGCTTTCCACCTTAAGTGATGCCAATGCCACCACGGTTGATGTGCTGATTGTGGTCGCGTTTTTGTCGATTCAAGACCCGCGCGAACGCCCGAGCGAGCACGCCCCCGCCGCCGATCAGGCGCACAGTGCCTTTCGCGTGCAAGATTCTGATTTTGCGGGTATTTTGCTGCTCTGGAGCCAGTGGCATCAGGTGGTGCGGCATGAAAACCAGCGCCACCGGCGCGATTGGGCGAAAAAGCATTTTCTTTCCTACAATCGCCTGCTCGAATGGCATGATTTATTCGGCCAGCTGCGGGAGGCGACCGATGAGCTCGGTAAAACCCAACTGCCCGACCCCACGCCGCTCTTGCTGCCCACCGAAGGCCAGCCTGCCTGTGCCGATGCCCTGCAAAAGCGGCTCGAAGCCCTGCATCACGCCATGTTGCCGGGCTTGCTCGCGCACATTGGCCTGCGCGATGAGGCCACCCGCAGCGATAAACACGAGCCCAAAGATGCCAAAGATCAGCGCGGTAAAAAGCAGCGCGCACCCACGATGTATATCGGTGCCAACAACCGCCGCTTTCAAATTTTCCCCGGTTCTGCCTTAGTTAAAACCCAGCCCAAGTGGTTGATGAGTGCCGAAATTGTCGAAACCACCCGCGTGTATGCCCGCATGAATGCCGCGATTAATCCGCGCTGGATTGAGGATATGGCGCGGCATTTAACCACCGTGGAATACAGCGAGCCGCACTGGGAAAAATCCAGTGGCCGCGTGGCCGCGTTTGAAACGGTTAAGCTGTTTGGCTTGCCGATTGTGACCAAGCGCCGCATCGATTTTGGCCGCATCGACCCGCTTACCGCGCGCGCCGTATTTATTCGCGCCGCCTTGGTGGAAGGGGATTTTGAAAGCAGCCTCAAATTTTGGCCGCACAACCTCGCCCTCATTGATGAAATCCGCGAGATTGAAGCCCGCAATCGCCGCCCCGATTTACTCATCGACGATCAAACCTTGTTTGATTTTTACCAAACCCACCTGCCCGCCGACGTGTTCGATGCGCATACCCTCGTGCGCTGGCTAAAAATCACCCAACCCCAACAGCCCGATGTGCTGTGCATGACGCGGGAAGATTTGCTCACCCGCGAACCGGCGAAAAATGACCCGGCGGGCTTTCCCGATCGCCTCACCATGGGTAAATTCAGCCTGCCTCTGGCCTACCATTTTGCGCCGGGCAGCGATGATGATGGCGTCACCTTGCGCTTTCCGCTGGCCGCATTGGCGCAAATTGATGCCGATCGGGCGGGGTTTCTTATTCCCGGCTTATTGCTTGAAAAAATCGAAGCGCTGATTCGCAGCCTGCCCAAGGCCGACCGCCGCCATTTTGTACCCGCGCCGGAATTTGCAGCGGCGGTGATCGAACGGATTTCCATCGAAAAAGGCGCGTTATTACCGCAATTGGCCGAGCATCTGCGCCAAATGACCGGCCATAAAATCACCATTGAGGCCTTTGATGAGCGCAAATTAGAGCCGCATTTGCGCATGCGCTTTGCCATCGTTAATGCCGCCGGAGTAAACCTCAACGGGGGCGATGCCAACGAGGCGGTGATTGATGCCGATCGCGATTTGGCCGCCCTCAAAGCGCGCCATGCCGCCGCCGCCGAGCGCGCCTTTGCCGAGCGTACCCGCCATAGGCTAGAGCAAGATCATTTAACCGGCTGGTCGCTGGGCGATTTGCCCGAAACCGTGCCGGTAGAAGAGCTGGGTGCCACACTCACCGCCTACCCCGCGCTGGTCGATACCGGCGATGCGGCAGAAGTGCGCCTACTCGATTCCCCCGAGCGCGCCGCGCTGGCGCATCGTTCGGGGGTCACGCGGTTGCTCATGCTTGCCCTGCCCGAAGCCGTGCGGCATTTAAGCCAAGCCTTAAAGCAAGATCGCAGCTTAGATCCCGCCCGCCTGCACTACAGCCAATGGAGCCACGCGCGCCCCCTGCCCGAATTAAGTTTCGTGCTGCCGAACCGCCGCGATGCCGCGTTCGATATGGAACTCATGGCCCGCTGCGTGGCAAGGTTAGGATTCGATGGACAACCGCCCGTGCGCGATGAGGCCACATTTTTAGCCCGCGTGGCGCAGATCAAACCCACACTCGACCCCGCCGTGCGCGCGCTGGCCAATCAAATGCGCATCCTATTCGCCCAGCATCA
This sequence comes from Halothiobacillus neapolitanus, assembly GCA_022730245.1. GTDB lineage: Bacteria > Pseudomonadota > Gammaproteobacteria > Halothiobacillales > Halothiobacillaceae > Halothiobacillus > Halothiobacillus neapolitanus_A. Next base: position 639 of record DZCK01000110.1, on the reverse strand, counting down.
AGCCCTGCGCGCCAAGCTCAAAGGCCGCTTGCCGCTCTCGCACATCGAGGCCGCGCGCGAAATCGCCGAGCAATGCGATGCCCTGTTTTACCCCGGCATGCTATGGCACGCGCCGCAAAATCTGCTCGACAACCTGCCGCGTTATTTAACCGCCGCCGAAAAACGCTTAGAAAAAATCGACCGCCACCCCGAGCGTGATCGCCTACTGCGCGTGCAATTTATGCCGATTGCCACACGGGTGAGGGCGAAAATCGAAGCGGCCAATGGTCATGCGCTGCAATTCGCCGCACTCAACACCCTGCACGAACAGCTCGAAGAATGGCGTGTGGCACTCTTCGCCCAAGAACTCGCCAAAAAAGGCGCGCCCGGCGCGAAGGAAATCGAACGGGCCTTAAAGGCACTTTGAAGGGGCTTTGAAGGGGCTTTGAAGGGGCTTTGAAGGGGCTTTAACTCCCGCCCCCTTCATGGGGTGCGAAGCGGGTCGCGGGACAGTGCGGCTTACTCCCTCCCCCTTCATGGGGGAGGGCAAGGGTGGGGGTGCGAATTTGGCACTTGCGTTAACCGTTACCCCCTCCCCAACCCCTCCCCGCAAGGGGGAGGGGCTAAAAGAGGCGCTTTGTCCACGGACGGACCGGGGCT
>DZCK01000235.1 GCA_022730245.1 Halothiobacillus neapolitanus | reverse complement strand
GGATAATTCCCTGCTGTCTCATTTCATGGATCGCGGAGTAATTGCCAGTTCGGTGGTCAACAAGCTATCGACACACAGGGATTTTCCCTACGCCCTCATCAGGCGCTCTTTGCGGTTTGATGGAAGGGAATAACTTTCTGGGTTTTGCTCAATACAAATGCGCCCCAATCCGCCATCAGGGCTTGCCGTTTGGCGAGTAAATCCCCACGCCGGTAAGCCGCTTCGGCCTTGTCTTTGAGTTGATGCGCCAAGGCTTGCTCGATCACTTCGCGGCTGTGCTGGGTGGTTTCGCCTGCCCAATCACGGAACGCAGAACGAAAGCCATGCACGGTGGCATCGGGATAACCTAAACCACCGGATGCTTTTTCGCCTTTGAGCAGCATGAGCATGGCCATATTGGATAACCCATTTCGCTGTTTGCTTTGGCCAAAGAACAAATGATCGTTACCAACAATACGGGGTTGGGCTTTGAGGATGTCGATGGCGGCATCAATCAAGGGAATGCGGTGCTCCTTTTTGGCTTTCATCCGCTGCGCGGGGATAATCCACAGCCGTCGTTCCCAATCGATTTCATCCCAAGTGGCCCCGATCACTTCGCCCGTGCGGGCGGTGGTGAGAATGAGGAATTCCAACGCACGAGCGGCTTGACCGTGATGCGTTTGCAGGGCTTTGATGACACTGGGCACCAGCGTATACGACAGCGCGGCATGATGACTATCGACCGGTTGCACATCAGAGGGTTTGGCCAAGAGCGCATCCAAGTGTCCCCGCCATTGCGCGGGGTTGATTTCATTGGGATTACGTAGGCGCATGGCACTGGCCCAAGCCAGTACGGTTTCAATGCGTTGCCGAACCCGACTGGCGGTTTCGTTCTTGGTGCGCCAGATGGGAGTCAAAGCAGCCAAGACTAAATCAGTGGTGATTTCAGCCACCGGCACAGAGCCAAATACGGGGTACACATAGGTCTTTAAGGTACTGGACCATTGCGCCGCATGTTTGGGGTTTTTCCAGCCGGCGCGTTTGGCTTCCATGCAGCGTTCAGCGCATTCAGCAAAGCTCGTTAAGCTGACCTGTTGCCGGGCTTGATCGGCGAGCTGTTGCTTTTCTCTCAGTTCCCGCTCAATCAACGGGTCTTTCTTCTGTTTAACCAGCGCACGCTGTTCAGTCGCCAGAGCTCGGGCTTCTTCCAATGACACTGAGGGATAACTCCCTAAACCCATTTCCCGCGTTTTACCAGCGATGGTGTAACGAAACACCCACGCCTTGCTGCCGGTATCGCGCACCACGAGCCGCAGACCACCGCCATCAATCAGCGTACCCGCC
>DZCK01000234.1 GCA_022730245.1 Halothiobacillus neapolitanus | reverse complement strand
ACAAGTTCCGGGGGTATCCGGTTTTGATTGGGGGTATTAGTGGGGGCATTTGCCCTAATGCCTTGACCCAATACCCCCCAGCCTGTTACATCCCGGATGATTCAATCAGTCCAAGTCAATATCCGCTATCCTTAAGACGAGACCCGTGTGACCGTTATTGGTATGCTATTTCTGTCAAGATTTGGTTGGTGTCTTTTAGGCTGCTTTGGACAACCATGAATACAACACATTGATTTTAATGTGTAAATCACACTCCATTGGAGCTGGTTGGGACTGTTTCTTGCGGGCCTCTCGCTCCGCAATATTTTGTAGTTTAATTGAGGCAGCTCGTGTGCTGCCTTTTTTGTGCCCGTTATTCAGGTATTTCTCATGCAAAACCAATCGCTTATCCATTTACAGCCTTGTGTCGTTGTGGCTCTGGATTACGCTCAATTTGATGCGGCCTTGTCTTTGGCGCAGCAGCTTGACCCGAAAAAATGCCGTTTGAAGGTGGGGAAAGAACTGTTTACCCGGGCTGGACCTGAGGCGGTCAATACGTTGCAGCGCCTTGGTTTCGAGGTATTTCTTGATCTTAAATTCCACGACATTCCGCATACCGTGGCGCAAGCGGTGAAGGCGGCGGCGGATTTGGGTGTGTGGATGGTGAATGTGCATGCCATGGGTGGGCGGCGCATGATGGAGGCGGCTCGTGAGGCTTTGGCGGGTTATTCAAAGCCACCGCTGTTGATTGCGGTGACGGTGTTGACCAGCATGGAGGCGCAGGATTTGCAGGAGATTGGTCTGCATGGTGAGGTGTTGGATCAGGTGCAGCGGCTTGCGGCGTTGACCAAGGATTGCGGGCTGGACGGTGTAGTGTGTTCGGCGCGTGAAGCGGCGGGCTTGCGTAAGCTTTGGGGTGAGGAGGGTGTTTTGGTCACACCGGGCATACGCTCGCCCGGCGCGCCGGCTGACGATCAGCGGCGCACGGTGTCGGCACATGAGGCTTTGCAGTTGGGGGCAAGTCATCTGGTGATTGGTCGCCCGATTACGCAAGCGGCTGACCCGCAAGTGGCGTTGGATCAGATTTTGCGTGAGATCAGCGTGTAGAATGTGCGGTAGTCAATCCAATCGGCAGAAGATAGAAATCATGAATATCATCAATCGTTTGCGTCGTTTTTTAGCGCTATGTTTTGCTTTTGCTAGTCTTGGGGTTGCTACGCCGTTATTTGCCGGGCTGAACGAGGAGCGAGCTGTTTTTCAATACGCCTTACAAAACACTAAGGACGGGGAAACGCCCGATGCCGCGTCTTTAGAAGCTTTGAAAGCCTATCCGCTCTTGCCTTATT
>DZCK01000109.1 GCA_022730245.1 Halothiobacillus neapolitanus | reverse complement strand
GGCTGCTGCAGGATTGGCTATGGCCAAGAGGGCATTGATTTTTTTGGCATTGTCGGCGTGCATTAACATGCTCACCCGCCGTTGCGCTTTGCCCTTGCCAATAGCACGCAGGGCTTCAAAACTGCCCAGGTGCGCGCCAATTAAAATGGCACCGGCTGGCGCATCAAATAGCGACCCGTGGGGGCAATCGATGGTGAGAGCCCCCGTTGGGTTATCCAACAAATACACGCGGTCATGAATGGTGCTGGCAAAGGTTAAAAAATGCCGCAACATGTCAATGGTGCGGGCGGGATGATTGAGTGCTCGCGCCAGATAGGCGCGAGAGGCGCGGCGCGCGGTAGGGGCAAAGAGAAAAAAATAGAGCGCAATGGGATACAACGCAAGGCGACTGAACCGCCGGCCTAAGCGCCGCGACAGCCACAGCATAAGCCTCAATAAGCGCGGGCTGCCGCGCTCTGGCTGGCTGCGCCAATCGTCGCGGCCGGTCATGCGGGCGACCGATGATGGAGCGTGCCGCTTGCGACCACAGCCTCATCGACGAGCACCGAAAACGATCGGTGGGTTGCAGCGGATGTGGCTATGGGCGCCAAGATGAGGCGGATGAGCGCACCGGGGCGCACGGGCAGCAGAAACTTGGTTTGCTCAATGCCAAGCGCCGTGCTGGGAACCTGCCACTCGGCGGCGGCACGTTCAATCACCCAATCGAGCAGCAAGGCGCCGGGTAGCAAGGGGTATCCCGGAAAATGCCCACGAAAGGCCGGATGATCCTCGGCAATGTACCAAGTGGCGGGCGGAGGCGAGGTGCGGGCAAGGTGCGCATCTAACACGCTTTGCAAGGTGGCCTGTGGCAATTTGCCCGAAGCGGTGTAGGGCAGCTGGGCAACGCTAATGAGCGGGCGGGGTAAAAAAACCGCATCCAGCCGTTCGCGCAATGCCGATAGAATTTCCTGCGCACTTAAACTCGGGGATACAACCAGCGCGCACAACCGGTTAATGGCTTGTGTTGGAGCCGCATCGGGCAGAAAAAACACACCATCGATCACGCCTGGTATGGCTTTGAGTTGAGCCGTTAAATAGCTAAGTGCGCTCCGTTTTCCGGCGATGTTGACCTGATCGGCGGTGCGCCCGAGTAAATTAAAACGGCCATCGGGCTGCATCTGTATGCGATCGGCCAGCAACGTTGGGGTTTCAATGGTCGTGCCTTGGGCGATAAATAGGTGTTCACCGAGATTGACCGGCGCGGGGTTTAGGTGGATGCCGGGGAGCAAGGCCCAGTCTTCCGATTGGGTGGTGCGGCGCGAGGCGATTTGACCGGTTTCGGTGCAGCCATAAATCTCAAACAGCGGCGCGCCGGTCGCCGCTTCAGCGCGTTCAGCCAGCGCGCGAGAAAGGGGGGCGGTGGCAAGTAAGAGCCGTTCAATTTTAGGTAAGGGTAAATGGGCATCCAGCAACGCCCTTAAGTGAAACGGCGTGGTCACCAGCATGCGTGGCTCAGGCACGGCATTGAGGGCCGCCACAATATCGGCTGGATAAAACGGCCTGCCCGACCACAGCGGGCAGCCACTAATCAGGCATAACAAAACCAATGATTCAAAGCCGAACATGTGTTGCGGCGGCACCGTGCCAACTAAATTCATGGGGCGGGTATCAAGCCCCATGCGTTGTGCGCCGGCTTGGATGGCGGCGACAAGCTTGCCCCAAGTTTTATCATGTGCAACGGGTGCACCGGTGGAGCCTGAGGTGAAAACCCGTGCCACGATTTGTGCCGAATCTAGGTTGGGTTTGCAGGGCGCACGCAGGGGCACGTTAATGCCGCTGGGGTAGAGCCGATGTGGGTAGGGCGGCGTAAAGCCTTTTTGATCGTGCAGGCATAGGGCGCGGGGCTCGCCGGCCATCAGTTGGCTTAAGGCGGCGGGTGTATCGTTGGCGGGCAGGATATTGATTTTTCCGGCCAGGATGGTGGCCACAAAGCCCACCATAAAGTGGTATCGATCTTGGCAAATATTGACGACAAATTGGTGTGAATCGAGGCGTTCAGCTGTGCATTCACCCAGGCGTTCAGCCAAGCATTCAGCAAGGCTCATCGCCTCACTCTGAAATTGACCCACCGTGACCGATCCCTCGGGTCGATACAGTAAGACTTGATGCCAATCGGCGTCGATGAAGGGGCGCTGAGCTGTCATGGGTTATGATCGAGCTCCCGCCGCACAGCGCCGCGTTTTTAGGGATTTTTGATAGGCGCGCAGTGCGCTTAAAGGGCCTAAGTGATCTTGCGGGGGCAGCACGCGAAGGCGCACAAGGTATTCTCCAGTAAACATCAGTAGCACCAAGGGCAGTGTGAGTGTGTTGGCAAATATCGACCAAACAAAAATCGGCGAAAAGCAATAAAGCAGCAGCGATATGGCGGCCATTAGCCAGAAAAACCCCGCCCATACGCGGGTAAGTTGGGTGGTGTATTGGCGAAGCTGCGGGTGCATGATCGGGTGGAGCATGCCCGCCAACTGAGTGCAAACCGGTTCGCGCTCAGAGCCGAGGCTGGCGGCAAACCACCCGCCCAGTATCACGTTAGCGGTGAGGTGCTGCACAAGATAAATCACGCTGATATGGCTTTGCAGCAGCGGCAGAAAAATAACCACCGCGCCTATGCCACTGCCTGTGGCGAGTAAGGCCATTTTTTTGCCAAACTGATGTATAAGCACATCCAGTGCAATCAAGCTTATGGGCAGAAAGGCCAGCGCGACTAATCCGGGGGAAAGCATCGTTTGTGGGCTCAAAAAATTGGCCAGCAGTAGATCAAGCCCGAGTAGTAACAGGAGTACTCCGCCCTTGATTTGGCTCAAAAGTTTATGCGGAATCATGAGGCGATTTAAGTGCTGCGGTGCGCGGCAATGTGCGTGGCCAGATGCCGCAGCGAGGAGAAAATGCGCGTGTTGTCGGTATCGTCGCTGCGCAAGGCAAAGCCGTATCGCTTGGAGATCAGCATAGCGATTTCCAGAATATCAATTGAATCAAGCCCCAGTCCTTGGCCAAACAAGGGCGCATCGGCATCAATTTCATTGGGGGAGATGTCAAGATTCAGCCCTTCGGTTATGAGTTGCGCCAGTTCGTCGATGAGCGCTTGGGTTGTGTCGGGCATAGCAGTCGATCCGTTGTGTTTTTTGTGCGAAAAAAAGCAGCACATTGGGCAAGAATACACGCATCCGAGTCAAGGGTGGCGGTTGGTCGCGCAGGTTTAGGCGCCAAGCGGGCGGTACGCTCAGAGGTATTCGAATTTAACGGGGTTCATGGGACAATAACCATGGGTTTTATGCGTGATTTTAAATTGGGTGAGCTATTAAAGCGGGGGTGCGGTGTGCGATCGATGCAATTCGGGCGTTGGGTGTTGGGGGTGGTTTTGGTCTTGTTTTTAACGAGTTGCGGGTTTAATCAGGGCCCAGATAAAAATACCGTGCGGCAAATTTTGCAAGACAAATTAGATCCCTCGAGCCAAGTGATTGTGGTGCAAACCATCAACACACTCAATGCCGCTAAGCCCGCTGCAGAGCAAAATCCGCGCTGGATGGTGGATGTGGATGCCACGTTGTTGTTTAAGCAGAGTGCCGCCGAGGTGGCCAGCGCCCTGCAAAATACCCGCTCGGTGCCGAATTTTTTGAGCACCGCAGGGCAAATTAGTTTGATGTTGCAGTTTGGTAATTTCAAAGCCGGAGAAACCCAAGCGTATCACACGCGGCTTGTGTTGCTTAAAGGCAGCTCGGGCTGGATGCTGGCGAACTAACACCCCCCCAATGCTTCGGGGGGCTGCGCGCGCGCAGGGGTTGCTGATATAGTTCCCGCCGTGAATTTGATTTTTTTCAATGAAGGTTGCTTTATGCCCGATTTTGCCGCGCTTGACCCAGACGCTGCCCTGGTTGTTGATTTAGGGGATCGCAGCTATCCCATCTATATCGGCATGAATTTACTCGAAAATACGGCTCTGCTCGCGCGGCATATCCCAGGTGAAATGGCCGTTATTGTCTCTAACACCACCGTGGCGCCGCTGTACGCGCAGGCTTTGCAGCAGCAGCTATCGGCTTTTAAGCGGGTGGAACTCGTGGTGTTGCCCGATGGCGAGCACTATAAATCGCTTGAAACCTTGAGCCAGATTTTTGATGCCTTGGTCGCCGCCCAGTGCGATCGTCAAACCACCTTGATCGCCTTAGGCGGCGGGGTGATTGGCGATATGACAGGGTTTGCCGCCGCCTGCTATCAGCGCGGCGTGCCGTTTATTCAAATCCCCACGACCTTGTTGTCGCAAGTCGATAGCTCGGTGGGCGGAAAAACCGGCGTGAATCACCCGCAAGCCAAAAATATGATTGGCGCGTTTTATCAGCCGCGCTGCGTGATTGCCGATATTCATACCTTAAATACCCTGCCCGATCGGGAGCTTTCAGCGGGTTTGGCTGAAGTTATTAAGTACGGCTTGCTTTGGGATGTCGACTTTCTCGATTGGATCGAAGAAAACATGGTCAAATTGCGCAGCCGGGATGCAGAGGCTCTGCACCATGCCATCACCCGCTCTTGCGCCATTAAAGCCGATATCGTGAATCAAGATGAGCGCGAGGGCGGGCTGCGTGCGTTGCTCAACTTAGGCCACACCTTCGGTCACGCGATCGAGGCGGGCATGGGCTATGGCGTGTGGTTGCACGGCGAGGCGGTTGGTGCGGGCATGTGCATGGCGGCCGATTTATCCCACCGATTAGAGTGGATTAATGCGGCTGATCTGGCGCGGGTTTATCGCATCGTCGCGGCCGCCGGCTTGCCCACCCAAAGCCCGGCTGAGTTGGCTATTGATACCCTAAGGGCGCTGATGGATAACGATAAAAAAGTCCAAAATGGGCGCTTGCGACTCGTGTTGCTGCACGGTTTGGGCTCGGCAGTCGTGACCGATAAAGCCGCCGAATCGCACGTGCTTGATACGTTGCGCGCCACGCACGCGTTATCCGCTTAATTAATTTCTACCGCTTGAATTGCCACTGGAACCCGACCCATGAATACCGCGCAAGAACACGCCTTCGAGCAAGCCAACCTCGTCACCCAATTAATTAAATATGCCGATCGGGTTATTTTGGTAGAAAGCGCCTCCGCGCCCGAGCGCCGCGCTTTTGTTAAGCTTCTCGCCGATCAGCTCCCCGATGCCATCGAAATTTTAAGCATGCAAGCCAGCGCACACAGCGGGGCGGCGCATATGATCCCCTTGATTAGCGATGCCTTGCAGCTTTCGCCGGGGATCGAATCGCCTCGGCAGCTTGCAAACGCGGTGCATGAAGCGCTGGAAGGGCAAGGGCGGCTCTTGATGGTGGTCGAAAATGCCGATGCCTGGCTTGATTCACCCGAATGGTCCGGTTTGCTTGCCAGTGTGCGTGCCGCGCATGATTTAGCGCCCAATCAGCTTTTGTTTTTGCTCACAGGCGACATCGGGCTGACCGATCAGCTGCGTTTAGCGCCCGAGCTATCCGAAATGCAAAGTGATATGCACCTGTGCCAGCTGCTGGGTGAAGCCGCGCCAGCCGCCCCCAAACCAAGTGCGGCTGCCCGCGCGGTGCCCGATGAACCCCTGTTTGCCGATGCCCTAGAGGGCGCGCGCGGATTTGCCGCCAGCGAACCTGAGGGGGCGCGGCGCAAATCTTCGGGCCCCATGCTGCTGGTGGCCGCCGCCATTAGCGTGGCGATAGTCACCTTTGGGGGCTTTGCCCTGCTTACCAGTAGCAAGGATAAACCTGCTGCGTCGCAAACGCTCACGCTGAATGCGCCCGCCCCAGAGCCCGCCGCCTCGGGCACGCCCCCCGCTCAGGCAGATAATCCCTTGCCCAATGATGGCGGGCTTGCGGCAAGCAGCAGCTTGAGCGGCACGGCGCCCGCTCCCGTGCCTTTAACCCCGCAAACCAATGCGCCCGCAGCGCCCAGCCTTGCCGAAAATTCGCCGCCAAGC
>DZCK01000233.1 GCA_022730245.1 Halothiobacillus neapolitanus | reverse complement strand
AATGCTGGGAACTCGGTTGCCAACCCTGTGTTGCTCCTGCGCCCACTCCTTGCCCTAACTTCTGACTATAAACAATGCCAGCATGTACCCGCGCTTTTGCTTGTACAACCGCTGATGCTAACGATAAGCCTTGAACCAAACCCGCAGCAATACTACTCGCCAATACGCAACCAGAACCATGACTATGGCACGATTCAATCGTGGGCGCGATCAACCAGACGGGTGCTTTGCCTCGTTCCAGTAATAAATCTGCGGCTAAGGCATCGGCAAAATGTCCACCTTTAAGCAACACGGCTTTCGTCCCCATGCTCAATAAGGCTTGCGCCGCCGCCAACTGGTCGGATCGACTATGAATGACTAACCCTGTGAGCTGTTCCGCTTCGGGAATATTGGGCGTGATTAAGCTCGCCATCGGCAGTAAACGGGTGGTAAACATCAGGCGTGCGCCCGTATCGAGCAAGCTTTCGCCGATACTGGCTTTGAAAACTGTATCCAACACAATAGGGACATCCACATCGGCAAGAATGGTGACCAAACGCGACACCATCGCGCGGCTACCAATCATACCGATTTTAATTGCCGCAATCGGCATATCGGCAAGCAAGGCTTGCACCTGTGCTTGCATGATTTTGGGTAGCACAGGATGCACTGCCGCAACCCCTTGCGAGTTTTGAATGGTCAACGCGGTGATGGCACTACAGCAAGGAACACCTAAGGCATTGGCAGCCGCCATATCAGCAGACACGCCAGCGCCACTAGAAGGGTCATGACCTGCAATGGTGAGGAGGGAGGCGGGTTTTTGATTTAGCAAAAAATCACCTCTGATGCCAAAACGGCGTACCCAATGTCGGTGTTGATGCTTGTGCTGTGGGGCGAGAGGGAATCGGACCTGCCTCGTAACATAACCGCCCTGCTTCAATCGCCAAACCAAAAGCCTTTGCCATATTCACAGGGTCGGCGGCTTGTGCCACTGCAGAATTGAGCAAACAGGCATCATAACCCAACTCCATCACCTTAGTGGCATGGCTAGGCAGTCCCAGCCCAGCATCGACCACTAAGAAAGCATCGGGTAAACGCGCACGAATCGCTTCAAGTGCATAGAGATTAATTGGTCCTAACGCCGTACCAATAGGTGCTGCCCACGGCATAATCGCAGTCACACCAAGATCATAGAGCTTCATCGCCAATACCAGATCATCGGTGGTGTAGGCAAACACCTTAAAACCATCTTTCACCAAGACTTCTGCCGCTTTTAATAGCTCTAGCGGATGCGGCTGCAAATTGTAGTCATCACCAATGGTTTCTAATTTAATCCAATCGGTGCCGAAAATCTCACGCG
>DZCK01000011.1:9073-25559 GCA_022730245.1 Halothiobacillus neapolitanus | reverse complement strand
TTTAAGCCAATAGAACGTGCCCGCGCGCCATCAGCCATGACAAAAGGCGGCACATCTTTAGATAATTTACTAAAACCGCCAATAAATGCGTGCGCACCAATCCGACAAAACTGATGTGCGACGGCAAATCCACCGAAAATAGCATAATCCCCCACCGTGACATGGCCAGCAAGCGAGGCGGCATTGGCCAGAATGACATGATGACCAATTTGGCAATCATGTGCGATGTGGGCATAAGCCATCACCAAGTTATCTGAACCTAACCGCGTGACACCGCCGCCCCCTTCAGTCCCCCGATGAATGGATGAAAATTCACGAATTTGATTGCGATCCCCAATCTCAAGCAAGGAATACTCGCCATGAAACTTGAGATCTTGAGGCACCTCACCCAGCACGACATGAGAAAAAATATGGTTATCCCGACCAATCCGACACGGGCCTTTAATGACCGAGTGGCTATCTATTTGGGTATTGGCCGCAATGTCAACAGCGCCATCAATCACAACGAATGGCCCCACGCGCACGGACGGATCAAGCGTTGCTTCGGAAGAAATCAGTGCGGTTGGGTGAATCACGCCGACACTTCCTTGGCCACACATTTAATTTGTGCCCGAGCTGCCAATTCATCACCGACATGGGCTTCGCACTGAAATATACCCATGCCCCGAATAAGACGCTTTAACTCCACCCGAATGGTGAGCTGATCACCAGGTTCGACTACCCGCCGAAACGAGACATCATCTAAGCCAACCAACATATACAACGAGTTGGGATTAGGGGCGATACCCTGGCTGCTAAAGGCTAATACCCCCGTAGCTTGCGCCATGGCTTCGGTAATCAACACACCCGGCATAATAGGACGAACGGGGAAATGACCCTGAAAAAAAGGCTCGTTGAATGTGACATTTTTGATGGCAACTAAATACTCATTGGGTGCCCAATCAATGACCCGGTCAATCAATAAAAAGGGGTACCGGTGGGGCAAAAGATTCATAATCTCTTGAATCATTATGGTTTTTTTAGTTGTCACTCATCTTCCTCATCCGAGTTTTTATTGTTAGTTGAATCAAAGCGAAGCGCCAAGGCGTTAAGCCGATGCGCTATTTGATCCAGTTGTTTAAATCGGGCGGCATTTTTATGCCAGCGCGCATTCGTATCGATCGGGGTGCCTGCTGAATAAACCCCAGGCTGATGGATCGAGCGGGTCACCATAGACATGCCCGTAATGTGCACCCCATCGGCCAAGGTGAGATGCCCAGCAAGCCCAACCCCTCCGCCTAAAGTACAATGTTTGCCTACGATGCTTGAGCCCGCCAAACCGGCGCAACCGGCAATGGCAGAGTGCGCGCCAATTTCAACGTTATGCGCGATTTGAATCAGGTTATCGAGTTTCACGCCATCAGCGATCCGTGTATCGTCAAGGGTGCCGCGATCAATCGTCGTGTTCGCACCAATATCGACATCATCCCCAATAATGACGCGGCCTAATTGCGGTACCCGTCGCCAGCGTCCTTCATCGCTCACCAATCCAAATCCATCAGACCCAATAACCACACCGGGTGCAATCAAGCAAAGCGAACCAATCACGCAATCATCCAACACCGTAACCCGCGCCACCAACTCCGTATCCGCCCCAATACATACATTTTGCCCTATTACGGAGCCAGGACCGATCAACACGCCCGCAGAAATGTGGCAGCCAGCACCGATAATCGCTAAAGGCCCCACGGCAACCCCTTCAGCAAGCCGTGCCGTCGGGTGAATAATCGCCGAGGGGTCAATACCAAAATAGGTTTTTTTTCGCGGCAACATCCAAGCCACGATGTCGATAAACGCAATTTGAGGATTGGACACTAAGATTAAGGTCGCCTGCGGGGGCATTAGATCCGCATCTTGGCTGCGGCAGACAATAATGCCGGCGGCACAAACTTTCGGATTAACCCCTCGACGCGGGCCACTAAAATAGGCAAGGTCGCGCGCACCCGCAGAGCTGATTGAAGCCACACGATCCACACAACGGTCAGGCGCGCCAATCAGTGTTGCAGAAACCTGCGCCGCAATGTCTGCGGCGCAAAACCCATCAGCGCGGGTACTGTGCATTCAATCACCCAATGCGGGACGAGCGCATTAACCGTTACTTGCCGCTTTTAACATCTTGTTGAAGTTTAGCTAAAACTTCATTAGTAATATCAACTTGCGGCGCTGCGTACACCACACCTTCGGCTAAAACCAAATCATAGCCGCTGGATTTGGCAACATCTTTAATCGAGCTCAATACAACACGTTGTAATTTACCCAACTCTTCATTTTTGCGTAAATTTAAATCATCACGGAAATTACTTTGCATCCGCTGTAAATCACGCAGTTGACGGTTGAGCTCTTGTTCTTGCTTTGAGCGATCGCTATCACTCATGGTGACGCCATCACGGTTTAATTTTGCTTCCAAGGTTTGAGCGGCTTGTTGGGCATCACGGATTTCTTTCTCACGCGGTGCAAATTCTTTTTCTAACTTTTTCTTAGCAATATCTGCCTGAGGTGCTTGCTCTAGCAAGGTTGAAGAATTAACAAACGCAATCTTAATTTCCGCAGCTTGAACTGTTGCAGCAGAAAAAAGGGCTAAAAAAGAAACTAAAACTAATGCTATGCGATTCACGCAAATTCTCCCAAAACAATTAAAAGCCAAATCATCTGACCCAACAGCTCATGCGAGCGTGGCACATTATGTCACAGTGCGCGGCGCATCAAAGCGAATCGCGCCCACTTAGAAACTGGTACCCACCGTAAACTGAAACACTTGGGTTAAGTCACCCGGTTTGTTGTTTAAGGGTTTAGCCACACTAAACACCAGTGGGCCGACGGGTGAAATCCAGTTAAAACCAACCCCTACCGATTGACGCAACTCTTGAGTGCTAAAGTTACTGTAACTGCTATACACGTTACCCACGTCCCAGAACAGCGATAACCGCACTGAGTTGGCTTGACTCGTCAAAAACGGCAAAGGCGTAATAAGCTCTAATCCGCCGGCAGTTAAGAACGTGCCGCCCATGGGGTCGCCGTTCGAATCTTTTGGTCCCAGCGAGTAATCCTGAAAGCCACGCACGGATTGAATGCCGCCACTGTAGTAATTCAAGAATGGCGGCACGCCATTGTAATACTGGCTGGCGGGCGATCCATAGGTTGATTGCGTGTTGCCATAAGCTTTAATCATGCCCAGCTGGCCATGCGCCGACAAGGTGGTATCCGACCAGAGCGGCATATAAATGCGCCCCTTGTAATCGCCTTTGTAATAAAGCAATTGGCTACCTGGCACCGCCACAGTGGCTGAAACACTCTGCAAAATACCCGAGGTGGGGAATACCGATTTATTACGCGTATCGTAGCGCAAGCTTGGTATTACGCTGAATGTAAAGAAGCTTTTGCCATCAAACCCAGGACCTGGAACATCCAGCCCCCCCGCACCTAAGCCGGTGACAGGATAAGCACCCGTTGGCAGAACAGGCACGCCGGTTATCCAGCTGGGTGAGTAGGCAGTTGATTTAATTTTTTGTTCTTGCGCTTGGAATGCAATCGAGCCGTAGGTGTTTTCAGATAACGGCACGCCAAAGTTTATGTTGCCACCGTAAGAGTCAACCAAATATTTGGACAGCGACAAAGCGGCCGCATCTTGGCGCGAATAGAACAAACCAAACCCTTGGCTTACCCCATCTACCGTAAAATACGGGTTGTTGTAATTAAACTGCACGCCGGTTTGATACGAGCTACGTTGCAGGTTGATGCCAACCGATTTACCCGAGCCCAAAAAGTTCGATTGATTCAACCCTAAGTTAAACAACACACCTTCCGATTGGGAGTACCCCACACCCGCTGTAAACGAGCCTGAAAGCTGTTCGGTAATATCGTAGTCCACATCCACCTGATCGGCGACGCCGGGAACTGGCTTCACGTTTTGATCGACCTTCTGCACTGAAGGCAAACGCTGCAAACGTTCTTTAGAGCGATCTAATTTATCTGCCGCATACCAGCTGCCTTCCATTTGCCGCATTTCTCGCCGGTAAACATCTTCATTGGTATTGAAGTTACCGGTAAATTCAACATGGCGAACCGTCACGCGATCGCCCGGCTGGATATTAAAATCCACTGCAACCGTTTTATTCTCTTCATCAATTTTTGGCATCGGCTGCACTCTGGCGAGCGCATAACCATCGTTGCCTAAGCGTTTTGAGATGGCATCAGAGGTATCGATAATTTCTTTACGGTTGAAATATTGATCTTTTTTGACTTGATCGAGTTTGTCTAGCGTGGCCTTATCCAGCAAAAGATTGCCGGAAAAACGCACATCACTAACCTTATAGCGCGGACCTTCACTGATATTAATCACCACATCGATTTGCTTGCGATCGGGCGTAATCGTGACTTGTGAAGAATCAACGGCGAATTTGAGGTAACCGCGATTTAAATAAAATGCACGCAAACTTTCTAAATCGGCCGACATTTTTTCTTTAGAGTATTGATCGGCGCTCGACCAGAACGCCCACCATGAGGTGGGGTGCATACTCAATTCGCCCAGCAACTGCGACTCTGAAAAATCATGATTACCCACAATGCGCACTTGGCGGATACTGGCGGGCTTGCCTTCATAAATGTCAATTAGAACAAACACCCGATTGTCGTCAAGCGGCTTAACGCTGGTCTCAATCTGCACACCATATTGACCCAAACTGTAATACACCCGTTGCAGTTCGGTTTTCATTTTGTCGAGCGCTTGCGGGTCTAGCAAATGCCCTTGGCTTAACCCAATATCTTTCAGCGCTTTTTGAAGTTTTTCTGTTTCAACTTTTTTGTTCCCTTTTACTTCAATAGCTGAAATCGTGGGGCGCTCTTGCACTTGAATCATGAGCACATTGCCGACTTGACCGACATTCACGTTGCTAAAAAAACCTGTTTTATATAAAGAATCAATGACCTGCGTACTATCTTGCGCAGTAAAATTCTCCCCCACTTTGTAGGGCACATAGGTAAATAAAGTGCTCGGGGTCACCGTCCTTAACCCTTCAACCTTGATATCGGAGATCACAAAAGCGTTGGCCAGCGCAGGAACCAAAAAAAGCAGACCAGCAAGGGGCGCCATCATTCGGCGAGCCGTATTGAATCGAAAGAGAGAAGTCATGCTTAAGGTTACATCCCAAAGATCGGCTAAAAATAAAAAATTGCGATGATCGCAGGTGAAAAGTAGATATCGCGGGCGCCCCAAAAACTTGCCATCCCGCTCATTGGCGCTATTGTCGCCGAGTATGCTTAGTGCAGCAACCGTGATATGTCATTATAAAAAGCCACGGCCATTAAACTCACAAGAAATATTAGGCCAATCTTGGTGGCAAAAGCCTCCATAGCCGCTTCAGCCGGCTTGCCACGAATGGCCTCAATAACATACATCACCAAATGCCCTCCATCTAACAAAGGCACCGGCAAGAGATTCATGATGGCTAAAGACAAGCTCACTAAAGCCAAAAACCCGAGAAATGTCGAAAAGCCGATGATTAAGCTTTGCCCCGCAAACTCGGCAATCGCTACAGGACCCGAAAGATTCGATAAGCTGGCCTGCCCCGTTAAAAGGCCACCAAACACACTAAAGGTAAGCGTCGTCATCGACCAACTTCGCTGAAACGCCATAGACAAGGCAGTCAACGGGCCGTATTGATCCAGCACCAATAATTGCACGCCATCGCGTTTTGCTTGCTCAATGGCGGCCGGCGCCAATCCCAGTTGTGCGCCCATTCGCCCGAGTGTTTTCATCTCACCATTGGCTAATTTTTGCGTTTCGGCTTTTGGCGTAACATCGATCTCCGCTACGTTTGCCCCACGTTTTATCGTTAATTTTACCGGCACGCCCGCC
Organism: Halothiobacillus neapolitanus; assembly: GCA_022730245.1. Lineage (GTDB taxonomy): Bacteria > Pseudomonadota > Gammaproteobacteria > Halothiobacillales > Halothiobacillaceae > Halothiobacillus > Halothiobacillus neapolitanus_A. The sequence goes on along the minus strand of DZCK01000011.1, from coordinate 19,666 downwards.
GATTGCTCCACCCGATCAATAAGCGCCCAAGGGTCGCGGTAAGACGCGCCATTGATTTGGGTAATGATGTCGCCTTTTTTAAGCCCCGCAAGCGCAGCGGGGCTATTAGGTAGCAGCGCGTGGATTATCGCATCACCCGGTGGTGACCACAGCACAAAGCCAATCGCTTTGAGCACATCCCGCGAGGCATCCTTAGGATTGCCTGCCAACGGCTTAAGTTCGGATAAGTTCAAGACACCCGCGCTCACCGCCCCGTGATGTTCGAATGCAATAGGCACCTTGGCCGAATCAACCCCACCCTCCAGCACGGCTAAACGCAGATCCGCCAAGCTGTGAATGGCTTGATTGCCGACCCGAGTAATGACATCGCCATCGCGAACCCCGCTTTGCGCTAACAAAGACGTTGGCGCTAACACACCCGCCTTGGGCAGCACGCCTTGCACACCCACCATAAACATCATCATCCATAAGACCAGAGCCAGCAATAAGTTGGCCACCGGCCCTGCCAAGACGATTAAAAAACGCTTCCAGACTGGCTGGCGATTAAAAGCGCGGTGTACTTCCGATGGGTCGACAGGCCCTTCGCGTTCATCGAGCATTTTGACGTAGCCCCCGAGTGGGAGCATGGCAATGCGGTATTCAATCGCATCCGGTCCTCGGCGCGTGGACCATAGCGCCTTACCAAAACCTAACGAGTAGGTCAGCACTTTTACGCCCAACCGACGCGCAACCCAAAAATGGCCAAATTCATGGAAGGCGACCAGCACGGCAATCGTAATCAGAAAGCCCAATAGGCTCATTAAGACCGTCATCATGTCGGATGCTCCGTTGCGGGCGTTGATTTTTTAGCAGATGAGGCAATTTTCATCAGCAAACTTTGCGCTAGGCTGCGAGCTAACGCATCTTGATGCAAAACCGCTTCAATAGACTCAGGCGCGATCGGCTCAGTTCCCATGAGGGCGGCATCTAATGTGGCCTCTATAAGCTGGGGAATTTGCTGAAAGTTAAGCTTGTGATCCAAAAATGCGGCAACGGCAATTTCATTGGCCGCATTCAATACCAAGGGTGCAGCACCTCCTTGCTCAATCGCCTGGAAAGCCAAACTTAAACACGGAAATCGCTGCACATCGGGCGCTTCAAATTGCAGCCCGCTTACCGCGCATAAATCTAGTGGAGCCACCCCAGATTCAATGCGCTCAGGCCATGCAAGCGCATGAGCAATGGGGGTTCGCATATCAGGGCGACCCAGCTGCGCCAGCATAGAGCCATCGGCATACTGCACCATAGAATGAATCACCGACTGGGGATGAACCACCACCTCAATACGATCGGGCGGCATAGAAAACAACCAAGCCGCTTCAATCACCTCCAACCCCTTGTTCATCATGGTGGCAGAATCAACCGAAATTTTCGGGCCCATGCGCCAATTAGGATGACGGCAGGCATCCGCCGGTTTTATATCGGCAAAGTCGCTTAACGGCAAGCTGCGAAACGGCCCGCCGGATGCGGTTAAAACTAATTTCAGCACCGCATCCGGCGGGGACACCCCCGAGGGCAGACACTGAAAAATGGCGTTGTGCTCACTATCGATCGGTAAGATTGTCGCGCCAGAAGCCCGCGCCGCCGTCATCATTAATTGCCCCGCCGCCACCAATGATTCTTTATTAGCAAGCAATACCTGCTTGCCAGCGCAAACTGCGGACCAAGTTGAGGCCAAGCCCGCCACGCCGACAATAGCAGCCACAACACAATCCACCATGGGATCGGCCGCTAACGCGGCTAGGGCAATAGGGTCGGTTACCACCTCAGGGCAAAGGCGCTTATCTGTCATTTCAGCGTGAAGCCGAGCCCGAAGCGCCACCGCAGCAATGGGATCGGCCACCCCGACGATACGCGGCGCAAACTGTATAATTTGCGCCCACAAAAGCTCGATCTGCGCGTGCGCAACCAAAGTTTGAACACGGTAACGATCAGGGTGCCGCGCAATAACCGCCAAGGTATTCGTGCCAATACTGCCGGTAGAACCAAAAATCGCGATGGATTTCAAGATAAGGCGCCTTGCTGCATCAGGTCACCACAAACAAATGCATTTGAGCTAAAGCAAGCAACCAAATGGGCATGGCCGCCAGCTGCCCATCCAAACGATCCAGCAACCCGCCATGCCCCGGCAATAACTGGCCGCTATCTTTGACGCCGGCTTCTCGCTTTAATCGCGACTCTTCCAAATCACCTGCTACCGAATACAGCGCAACCAACATGCTCCACAGCGCCAGCTCCCAAGAAGGCACGCTGGCAAATAAGGGCAAAACCGCCCCTATCGCGGTCAAAACACCCACCCCAAGCAGACCACCAATAAACCCTTCAAGGGTTTTACCCGGGCTCAAGGCCGGGGCTAACTTGCGTCGCCCTATGGCGCGGCCCACAAAATAGGCCAAAGAATCTGCAACCGCCACAATGAGGATACCAAAGAGCAGAAGCCAATCGCCCTGCTCTAGGCTGCGCACTTGCACCAGGGCAAACCAGAAAGCCGGCAAAATAAAAATACCCAGCACGGTACGAAAATTAGCAGACCGATTAGCCCCAGCAACACGCCGATGCTGCCATAAGCCCATCATCAGCAGCAGCCAACCAAGACTGGTCATGAGCGCCAGCCCCATCACTTGATTGCTCGGCAAAAAGTGCAAAGCCGCCCCGAGCAGCATCACCATCGCCAAAGCGACCCAACGCGTGCTATTAAACCGGCAACTCAGCCGAAACCACTCGTACCCAACCCCCAAAGTAAGCAACGCTGTAAATGCGATAAAAGCCCAAAGAGGAAGGAAAAATACAACACTTACGCCTAAGACAGACAAGGCTAACCCGGTCACAATGCGCACTTGGGTAGGGCTAAGAATCGCGTTCATAGGCTCCGTGATGCTCATGACTCAAGCCCACCAAATCGGCGATTACGTTCTGCAAACCAGTGCAAGGCTGTCACAAAATGTTGCTCCGAAAACGCGGGCCATAAGCACGGCGTGAAATATAATTCGGCATAAGCTGATTGCCATAATAAGAAATTACTGATGCGATGCTCGCCGCCTGTGCGAATAAATAAATCCACGGGTGGGCAATCTTGGGTAGCCAAACTCTGCTCAAAACGGGCACGCACTTGATTTGTATCGTCTAAATCAATCAAGCCAGCCTGTGCCGTTCGAGCCAAGGCGATTGCCGCTTGCAAAATATCCCATTGCCCACCGTAACTGACCGCAATCAGCAAACGCAACGCCTGATTATGGGCGGTTTTTGCCTCGGCTTCACGCATCAATGCCGTTATTTTAGGCGCAAGTCGATCCCGCTCACCAATAAACTGCACCCGAATGCCATTGGCATGAATATCTTCAATATCACGCTCAAGCGCATGCGCAAACAAACGCATTAAGGCATCGATTTCCACCTGGGGTCGAATCCAGTTTTCTGAAGAGAATGCGAATAAAGTCAAAACGGGAATCTGCGCGCGGCGAGCCGATTCAATCAAGCGTCGCAGCGCACGGCGCCCCCGCTGATGACCTAAACTGCGAGGCAGATGCCGCTCTTTAGCCCAGCGGCCATTGCCATCCATAATTACGGCCACGTGATGGGGTAAACGAGCGGGATCAATCCCCTCAAACTCTGTCAATTTAGCCACCTTATGCGTGCTGCTGTCACTCGATCCCCGACATTCACGCGCGTTTTAACACCATCATCACACGTCAAGCAGCTCTTTTTCTTTATCGGCCACAATTTTATCAATCTCGATGACACAGGCATCGGTCAACTTTTGGATTAAATCTTGGCCTTTGCGCTCTTCGTCTTCAGAAATCGTTTTATCTTTCAGCCCGTTTTTAAGCACTGTATTCGCATCACGTCGAATATTACGCACGGCCACTTTGGCATTTTCGCCTTCGGTGCGCACAATTTTGCCAAAGTCACGACGGCGCTCTTCCGTTAAGGCGGGCATAGGCACCCGAATGACCATGCCCGAAGTCGAAGGATTTAAGCCTAAATCAGAGGTCATGATGGCTTTTTCAACTTTACCAACCATCTCTTTTTCCCACGGGGCAACCGTTAGGGTTCGAGCGTCTTCTGCTGAAAGCTTAGCGACCTGAGATAACGGCACCATGCTGCCAAAATAATCCACGGTGACATGATCCAAAATACTGACGTGGGCTCGTCCAGTGCGGATTTTTGTGAGCTCAGATTTCAAGGCATCAATACTTTTATGCATCCGGACATCACAATCTTTTTTAATAGCTTCAATCATTTTGCAGTTTCCTCAGCTGTAACCAGTGTGCCTACGGTTTTACCCATGATGGCATGGACTAAATTGTTGGGCGCTTGAATATCAATCACCATCATCGGCATATTTTGATCCCGACACAGCACAATGGCCGTGGCATCCATCACACCCAAGCGCTGATCCAGCGCCATATTATAAGTCAAGTGTTCGTAGCGGCGTGCATTCGGATTGGTTTTAGGATCCGAATCATAAACGCCATCCACTTTGGTGGCTTTAATCATGATGTCGGCCTGAATTTCGATCGCGCGCAAACTCGCGCCGGAGTCGGTTGTAAAAAAGGGATTGCCTGTTCCGCCGACCAGAATGACGATGCGACCTTTTTCGAGATGACGAATAGCCCGCCGGCGAATAAAGGACTCACACACCTCGGGAATGGATAAAGCGGACATGACGCGCACCTGCAACCCGCGCTGCTCAATCACATCTTGCATCGCCAACCCATTCATCACCGTGGCAAGCATGCCCATCTGATCGCCCGTCACCCGATCCATACCCGCTTTAGCCAGACCTTCACCCCGAAAAATATTTCCGCCGCCCACCACAATACCCATCTCAACGCCCAGCGCGCGCAATTGCAAAATATCCCCCGCTAATCGGTGAATCACCGCCGGATCGATGCCAAAGGGATGATCCCCCATCAAAGCTTCGCCGCTGAGTTTCAGCAAAACGCGCCGGTATTTAGGGGCGGTTGGATCGGTCATAATTAGCCTCTTAAATGGGATGTGAATAATTCGCGTTGATCGCCACGCTTCAAAAAAAAGCCGGAGCTGACTCCGGCCTTCACTTGATGGGATTAGGCGCCTTTAACTTGCGCCATCACCTCAGCGGCGAAATCGGTGGTTTCTTTTTCAATCCCCTCACCGACTTCAATTCGCACGAACTTAAGGCAATTTGCATTTTTATTTTTGAGCATTTTGCCAACTGTGACATCAGGATCCTTAACAAAAGGCTGCCCTGTGAGCGCGACTTCCGCTAAGAATTTACGAATTCGGCCATCGACCATTTTTTCGATAATGTCAGCCGGCTTGCCGCTGTCGGCCGCTTGGGCGATAAAAATCTCCCGCTCTTTGGCGACTAATGCCGCATCCACATCACTCTCATTCACACAAACCGGCCGGCTGGCTGCCACGTGCATCGCAATATCGCGCGCCAGTTCAACGGCACCACCGTGCAGTTCAACCAAAACACCAATACGCTCACCGTGACGGTACGCACCGACAACGCCTGTGGTTTCAAACCGCTCAAATCGGCGAACTTGCAAATTTTCACCAAGCTTGGCCACTAACGCTTTGCGCGTTTCCTCTACGGTCGAACCATTAAGCGGCAATGCCAAAAGTGCCTCTAAATCAGCGGGATTCGCAGATAAAACCAAATTCGCCAATGCTTGCACAAAGCCGGCGAAATCTGGGTTTTTTGCCACGAAATCGGTTTCAGAATTCACTTCAACCAGAGCCGCAATATGGCCATCAGCCGAAGCAGCCATGCCAATTTGCCCTTCAGCGGCGACGCGACCCGCTTTTTTATCCGCTTTGGCCATGCCGTTTTTGCGCATGTATTCAATCGCCGCTTCAATATCACCTTGGGTTTCAACCAAGGCTTTTTTGCATTCCATCATTCCGGAGCCCGTACGCTCGCGCAGGTCTTTAACTAAGCTTGCACTAATCGTGGTCATCAGCGGTTCCTCTTAATCGTTAATTCAGTACTGAGATAGAAATAACGGGTCACTTAGGACCCGTCTCGTGGCTTATCGCCGTGTTTTCGCTGTTTGCACAGGCGTGCCGACAGCCGATAAGTTAAACCTGCTCGGGTGCCGCAGCCTCAACAAAATCTGATGGGTTAATAGCTGAAGCGCCTTTGGCTTCAAGCACCGCATCGGCAACCGCGTTGGCATACAACTGGATGGCGCGAATGGCATCATCGTTACCAGGAATCACGTAATCAATCCCTTTGGCACTGCTATTGGTATCGACAATACCAATCACTGGGATACCCAATTTGTTCGCTTCAATGACGGCGATATCTTCATGGCCCACGTCAATCACGAATAAAGCACTGGGCAAACGCTCCATGTCTTGAATGCCACCCAATGAGCGTTCAAGTTTTTCACGCTCACGCGTCATCATGAGGGCTTCTTTTTTATTCAATTTTGCCAAGGTGCCGTCAAGCTCCATGGTTTGAAGTGTTTTCAGCCGACGTACAGAGGCACGCACCGTGGCGTAGTTCGTCATCATGCCGCCTAACCAGCGATGATTCACAAACGGCATGCCGCAACGTGCCGCTTGCTCGGCCACGGTATCGCGCGCTGAGCGCTTGGTGCCAACAAACATAATTGAACCACCACCACCAACCACCTTGCCCACAAAATTTAACGCATCGTTAAATAAGGGAACAGTTTTCTCTAAGTTGATGATATGGATGCGATTACGCTGTCCAAAAATGTAGGGCGCCATGCCCGGATTCCAATAACGAGTTTGGTGACCAAAATGGACGCCTGCCTCGATCATCTGACGCATACTAACTGCAGCCATGAGTATTAAACCTTTTTAATGTATGGGTTGAGCCTCCGCCCAGCCAAATCAATGCAACTTTGGAAACGTTAAGATTTAACCCCTAATATTTCCGCAGCACCCCGCATAATTTTATCGCTGGACGTGTGAATTTACCTCTAACACGACAACCATCGTGCAAGGCGCGCATATCTTAACGGGTAAAGCCTATAAAATAAAGCGCATCGAAAAAAATGCGCAAATAGAAATGAATTATTGCGGCGCAGTTAACCGTACCGATGAGAAGGGGGCTTCTTGCAAGAAGTCAATCGCATTGGCTTTTGCCAGCTCCAGCAGCGCTACCACACTCACCGCAACGCCGCCCCGCCCTTCACTCATTTGATAAACCGCATCTAAAGTGACCGGCACGCCCAAAGAGAGCAAATCGAGAATATCGCGCATGCGCGCCCGCACCGATAGGGTTTCTCGCCGAATTTCATGGGCCGTCATTAATTCGCCCTGGTTGGCCATGGCGCGCAATGCGGCCACTAAATGGGGCAAGGTCAATTGCGCGGGTAAAATAAGGTTGCGCGGTAAATCGGCGGTGAGGGTGAGCGCAAAATAATCCCGATCCACCCTCGGTTGCGCATCCAGCCAGCGTGCCGCATGGTTAAGCTGCTCATACGCCAGCAAGCGCGCTACTAAAGTCGATCGGGGATCGCAGGCTTCCTCTTCATCATCGCCCTTGGGCGGGCTTGGCAGCAGTAGGCGTGATTTGATCTCGGCAAGCCAAGCGGCCATCAACAAATATTCTGCGGCCAAATCTTGATGCAGGGTTTGCATCAACGACAAATAAGCCAAATATTGACGCGTTACTTCAGCCACTGGAATGGCGAGAATGTCGATATTTTGTTTGCGTATTAAATAGAGTAATAAATCCAGCGGCCCTTCAAATTGGCTCAATAGAACTGATAAGGCATCGGGCGGAATGTAAAGATCAAGCGGCAATTGCTCAAGGGGTCGCCCAGCCACGATGACCGGCATGGGGTGCGCACTCACAATAGGTGAATAAGGCCATTAAACCAAGCCAGGGCCGAATACAAAATAGGCGATAGCAGGAATGATAAAACGCCGGTAAAAAGCAGCAACAATAAAATGGGAAAGCCCCAAGGCTCTAATTGTGACACGGTGTTCGCGGCTTTAGGCGGCAAAACGGCAACCAAAACTCGCCCCCCATCCAAGGGTGGCAAGGGCAATAGATTAAACACCGCCAGCAAAATATTAACAAATATGCCAATTTGCCCCATGAGCGCCAAAGGCTCGGCATACCAAGCACCGCTGGACAACCCCGCCACACCGATCGCCGTCATGCCGGCCCACGCGAATGCCATCACAATATTCGACAGCGGCCCTGCTAATGCAACCAGCGCCATGTCACGGCGGGGATTTTTAAAGTTTTGCGCATTCACGGGGACGGGTTTTGCCCATCCAAATACAAATGAGGTCAGAATGAACATGGCCAGCGGAATGATAATAGTGCCCAAAATATCAATATGCTTTATGGGGTTAAGCGTCATTCTGCCTAAAAACTTGGCCGTGCCATCGCCAAAAAAATTAGCCGCGTAGGCATGCGCCGCCTCATGCACCGTGACAGCTAATAAAATAGGCAGCAACCCAATGGCGATTTTTTGTATTAAGGTTAATTCGAGCACGATTCAATCCTCTAATTCAGGGGGCACGCCACCTAAGCCTTCGCGCACAAGCACAAACGTTTCTTGTGTCATATCGATAACCGTTGAGGGTGCTTGCGCTAAAAACCCCACGCTAATAATCATATCGACTTGACGCGCAACCGCATTGGGAAAAAACACCGGCTCCTCCATAAGCGCATCAAAATCAGGCAGCACCAATGATGCGCTCAGAATGGGTGCCGTAAAGGTACGAATAATCGCTTGAAGCACCGGGTGCTCTGGCACGCGCAAACCAATGGAGCGTTTTTTTGCCTGTAGCAATCGCCGAGGCACTTCGCTCGTTGCCTCTAAAATAAACGTCAATGGCCCCGGCGTATGCGCTTTTAAAAATCGATAATGCGGATTATCAAGCTTGGCGTAGGTGCTAATTTCAGATAAATCCCGACACAAGAGCGTCATGTGGTGCGGCTCGTCATCCCGACGAATTTGCGCGATGCGCGCCAACGCCGCTTTGTCTTCCAAGCGGCAGGCCAAGGCATAACCGGAATCTGTCGGCAACACCAAAACGGAGCCCGCAGCCAAAGCCTCGGCAATTTGGCTCAACAACCTAGGTTGCGGCGAATGGGGATGAACTTCGATCGTAACGCTCATAAACTTAAAATCTTAGGTTAAGGAAATAAAAAAGCGACTCTATCAATTGAGAAAGCACACCCCACACGCAGGCAACCCAACGGGAACTAACTTGCCCTACCCTCATCGAACGACAACAGGCACCTCGAAAACCGCTACGAGCCTGTTTGAGTGCAAGAAACCGCGCAGTACGTTTTTCGAGGTGCCCAACAAAAAAGAAACAAATCCGATTAAGATAGCTGTCCGAATTTTGCGCCCGCCCATGACCAAAGTGTACCCTGATTTAACTTATGAAGTTTTTATACGATTTTTTCCCCATCCTGCTTTTCTTTGTTGCCTACAAGCTCGGCGGCATTTATGTGGCAACGGGGGTTGCTATGGTGGCTGCCGTCGCGCAAATCAGTTACGGCTGGTTTATTAAAAAAAATGTAGAAAACATGCACTGGATATCCGCAGGGTTAATCCTCGTATTTGGCGGCATGACATTAATTTTGCACGATCCTCTATTTATTATGTGGAAGCCGACCATCCTAAATTGGCTCTTTGCGCTGGTATTCGCGGGCAGCGCCATAATGGGCAGCAAACCCTTGGTGCAACGGATGATGGAGCATGTGCTTAGCGTACCGCCTATGATTTGGCATCGCGTTAATTGGGCTTGGGTGGCTTTCTTTATGGTATCGGGGTTGGCCAATATTTACGTCGCCTACAATTATTCACAAGATGCATGGGTAAATTTTAAGTTGTTTGGATTGATGGGCATGACGTTCGTATTCATGATATTACAAGGCATCTACCTTGCCCGATACGCCCAAAACACAGAGGCCGTGATTAACGCCCCGCCCCAAGACAGTGATAAAACACCGTAACCCGCAAAAATAGCCCCCCAGTTAACCTCTTAGGATTGAGTTTATGTATTTTGCCATTATTGCCACGGACGAACTCGGCAGCTTGCCCCAACGGCTCGCGCATCGCGCGGCACATCGCGCAAGGCTCGATGAACTCGCTGCCGCAAAACGACTCATCACCGCAGGCCCCTTGCCGCACGCGCATCATCAAACAACCGAAAATTTAAGTTTTTCTGGCAGCCTGATTATTGCGGACTTTGCCGATTTAGCGGCGGCCCAAGCATGGGCAAACGCCGATCCGTATGTGATGCACGGCGTATACAAGTCGGTCAGCGTGCAGCCCTATTTAGCCACTTATTGGGGCGAACCTGTGACTTAAGTATCGGCGCCCGGCTAATCACCATTCAATCAAATGCAAATCCACTTTCCCCTGTTTTAACTCAATAAAGGAAGATACCTCATGACCCACGCACACTGGATTAAACCTACCGCCATCGCAAGCGCCGTACTCCTTGCCTTCGCGGGGCTGGCAGGCTGCCAAGGCAACAGCAATCAGGCAACCACAGCCGCCAAAACGCCCCTAGGTTTGCAAACACCCGCCACGACCGATGCTGCTGGCAAAGTGA
>DZCK01000011.1:0-8973 GCA_022730245.1 Halothiobacillus neapolitanus | reverse complement strand
GGCAAAGTGATCGCGACCATCAATGGTCAGCCGCTGTATGAGGAAAACCTCAAAGTGGTTCAAGGTGCCCTGCCAAACCCCATGCCAGAGCAGCAACTGGTAGAACGCATGATTGAGCTACGCTTATTAGCAGGTGCCGCCAAACAAGCCGGCTTAGATAAAGAAATCAAAACCCAAGCCCAAATTGAAAATGCGGTTGACAACCAATTGGCCAACGATTACCTAGCCAATTATCTAAGCACACTGAAAGTGACCGATAGCGAATTACAACCTGAATATGATCAGTTTGTTAAGGGTTATCCTAAAACAACAGAATACAAAGCGGCGCATATCCTTGTTAAGACAAAAGAAGAAGCCGACGCGATTATCAAACAACTCGATAGTGGCACCCCATTTGCTCAACTAGCGGAAGAAAAATCACAAGATCCCGGTTCAGCCAAGCAAGGGGGAGCGCTTGGCTGGTTTGCACCCGATCAAATGGTGCCCGAATTTTCCGCTGCGGTTGAAAAGCTGAAAAAAGGTGAAATTACCCAACAACCCGTCAAATCACAATTTGGCTGGCACATCATCAAACTCGAAGACAGCCGTGTAGCGCAGCCGCCCACGTTCGCCCAGCTCAAAACCCAGCTCGAAAATCAATATAAGCGAACCGCTGTCGCCAACTTAATCAAAGAGCTGCGAGCGAAAGCCACCATTGATATAGTTGCACCACCGGTCGCCCCTAAAACAATCACGCCCGAACCTGCCGCAGCACCTGCCACGCCCACCGCCCCGGCAGCCACCGAGAGCGCAACACCAAAAGCCCCCGCAGAACCAATAACTAAACCCTAATCAAAGCCAGGCAAACACAAATTCAAAACCCCCACATTGGGGGTTTTTTATGGGCAAAACAAAATTATTATTCTAAAAAGACTAGTTTAATCTGGGCGAACCCACCGAATAAATTAAATACAACGAACCCAAAATAAAGCCCACGATAATCAGAACCGCAATAGCGAAATGACGACCAATAAAATCCACAAGCTCGGCTTCTGTCCGCTGAACTTTTGCCCGCCAGTCAAAGTAACGACGTACCACAAAAAAAGCAGCAATTAAGCAAATTAAAATAAAACCAATAGCCAAGCCATAACGATGCAACCAATCAACGATGACATGAATATAATTACCAAAGAAATAACCTAAAACAATAAACTCACTAATTCCAATAACAACTGCGGGCGTATTAAATCTTAAAAAAACACCATAATTTAATTTAAAAACACCCGCCATAGCAGGCGTAACCCAAGATAATGGCCCACTAAGACGAGCGATAAATACGGCAAAAGCGCCCCGCTTTTCAAAAAAATCCACACCTTTATTGTAATTTTCACGATGAATTAAACGACCAATTAACGGCCAATGCTGCAATCGATCGAATAAACCCATGCCATATCTTCGCCCCATCCAATAACTTAAGTTGTCACCTAAAATGCCACCGGAATAAAGCACGATCATGACCATCCACAATTCCAGCACCTCCATGCCCGCAAGAATGGCACCGGCAAGAAAAAAAAACTCACCCAATACGATCAGCGAAAAGGGAATAACCGTTTCAAAAAATGCACCAAAAAATAAAATCAAATAGGCATAATTTCGATGCTGCTGCAAAAAGGGGATGATTTGCTCAAAAGATGAGAAATTAGCGAATGACATCATAGCTCCGTTTCTTTTTCATTCGAACGGGCATTAAAGATTCAATCAGCCAACGAACCCCTTGCCTGAAGTACCCTTTAGCCTCAAAACGGCGCACTGAAGTGGTAATTTGATCGCTTGGAATAAAGAAGAAACGACCATATCGACGACAATCGCGAATAAAAACTAAATCCTCAGAAAAAGACAATTCAGGATCAAAGCCAATACCCCGCGCGATTGGCGTACGAGCCACTTGAATCGCATAAGAGCTGCGCGTGAGCCGGTGAATAAAATCATAAAGACCAAACCAGCACCGCGCATAGGCGCTGGCTGGCTCGGCGGGTAATACACGCGTTGTACCTACGCTAAGTGCCATTGAGCCGTGTCGATTAATCCAAGTATTCATTTGGTGCAAGGCGTGGGGAGCAAATTGCGTATCCGCATCACAAAAAATCACCCATTCTGATTGCGCCGCTGCGCGCGATAACCCGGCGTTTTTGGCATTAGAAACACCCAACTCACTTTGCACTAGCTGAATTGACTGAACCGATTCATACTTCGCCACGAACTGTTCGGCTATTGCCCAAGTCGCATCGGTGGATCCATTTTCTACGACAATAACTTCAAAGCGATCTGCGGGATAGCGTTGCGCTAAAATGGCATCTAACGTTCGGCCTAACTCTTTCTCTTCATTATGGGCAGGAATAATAATAGTAAAGAAGTTTTTATAGATAAGCCGCCCCATTGATTCAATGATTTTGGCGACTGATTCCGATGTTTGCCACGGCGGTGTGAATATTTTTGTTTGCTGGGTTTCATCTAATGCCGAGCATAAATCAAACGCTAGGCTTTGCTCTTTTGAGACAAAGTGGTTCAAACTACCAAGATAGTATCCGAGGTACTCTTGCTCGGTTTGATTTGGGGTGGGAATGAGTAAGGCTTTTTTGCCATGCTCGACTAAATCCATGACCGTTGTATAACCCGCCCGTGAGATAACGCACTGAGCACGGTTAAACAATTCTTGCCGTAACAAGCCACTCGCCAGAGGATAAATTATTAAATTATCTTCCTCGAATTCTTTATAGTTACCGCCCCCGGCCTTGGCATCACCTAAGATAAAAACTTTAACACCCGCAAGCTGATGTGCCTGCTGAAGCAGGCTTTTAACAAAGGTTTCTTTATGCTCTTGCAGGTAGCCACTAACCACAAACAAATAATCAATATCTTGATTAATATTTAAGTGCGGATAGGATGAGAGTATGCCAACATACTGGTTTCGTGCATCATTAAGCACAGGGGTATGAGACAAATTACCGGATAAATTATTACTTGGGCAAGGATAATCGGGTATAAATATTTGATCAAATTTTTTTAATGCGGCTGCGTTTAAATGATCACTCAACCAACTAATTTCTTTAAGCCCCTTGGGGGGCACAAAAGCAATCTGATGCGATAATATAAACGAAGGTGACCATCTACTATAAAAACCATAGCGGCCATCACTAAATATAAAATCATATTCTGTTGATTTTCGTTCAAATTCCCGATGCTCTTTTTGGATTATAATCCAAGTTTTTATCAGGTCTAAAATTAAATAACGATAAAAATGCCAGCCAATACCGCGCTCAAGCGGGGGGTAATCTTGCCTATCTTGCCAGTCGATTGCGGTGCTTTCTGCCAATTCTAGGCGCATAAATGCGAGCGCATTGCCCGTTGATACAATTGTGATTTGATAGCCTTGGGCTAAAAAAGCGTTAATCAAAACAAGGCTGCGGGTTGCGTGCCCCAAGCCTAATGAGCTTACCGCAAAAAGTGCCCGGGGCGCCGTGGTTGTCGCGGGTTTAACCGAATGATGGCCTAGGTTTGCGGCATTGCTGTGTTGATGATTGGCTTGCATTATTGTTCATTCAGCCGTGGCATTAACTCAACCATATTGCACGGCTGAGTCCGATAATCGAGTTGCTTTTGAATAATTTGATTCCAAGCATCTTGGCAGGCGCCCGTGGAACCGGGCAACACAAATAGATAAGTCCCATTGGCAACCCCAGCCGTCGCACGCGATTGCAGGGTTGATGACCCGATGACTTGCCATGAAACCATTCGAAATAGCTCGCCAAATCCTTCAATTTCTTTATCCAGAAGCGGCTTAATTGCCTCTGGCGTGCCATCGCGCCCGGTAAGGCCGGTGCCGCCGGTGGTAATAATTACTTGGCAGGCGGGTTGATTAATCCACGCAGACACCACCGCACGAATGGCATATTTGTCATCTTTAACAATTTGCCGATCAAATAACGTGTGTTCCGCTTGGGTGAGCAATGCTTGCAATGCATCCCCGCTGCGATCATCGACCAAGCTGCGGGTATCGGAAACTGTGAGCACGGCAATATTCAATGGCATAAATGCGCGCGGTATCATGAGAATCTCCTGATGAATTCAAATAGAGGGAACACCATGCTGCGCATCATGATTTGGCCTATGCCGTACGTTTTTGGCGGATTTATTACCGCACTTTATACACGTTAAATACGGCTCTAGCATGACCATTCGACCGGAAACCGTGCGCAACCCATTGGCGATCAACTCAAGGGGGATTATGTCGGACATGCGGGCATGCCCCAAAATTAACCGAGTGAGCCCATCTCCTCGCACATCTCGATGAAGCGAACCCATGGCGCTTTTCGGTGTACCCGCATAAAGATTTAAGTTTTGAGCCCTATCGGGCGTGATTCTCTTATTCGCGGGGCACAGCCCACAAATCATGTTCATCCGCATCTGTAATTTCGACTTCAACAAAATCGCCGGGGCGCACATCGGTAATATCGGGTAAGAAGACAACGCCATCAATCTCGGGGGCATCGCCAGCCCCCCGCCCGATGGCGCCCGATGAATCGACCTCATCAATTAAAATAGCCATGGTTTGGCCAATTTTACCGGCCAACTTAGCCGCGCTAATCGCCGCTTGTTTTTCCATAAAGCGGGCTAACCGTTCTTGCTTAAGCGATTCAGGCACTGGGTTTGCTAATTGATTAGCAGGCGCGCCATCAACGGGTGAGTAGGCAAAGGCGCCCACCCGATCAAGCTGCGCTTCATCTAGAAAATCGAGCAATTGGTTAAAATCGTCCTCTGTTTCACCCGGAAATCCCACGATAAAGGTTGAACGCAGGGTAATTTCAGGGCAAACCGAGCGCCAGCTTTGAATGCGTTCTAGCACGTTTTCACTGGATGCAGGGCGCTTCATGGCTTTCAGAATTCGCGGACTGGCATGCTGGAAGGGAATATCCAAATAGGGCAAAATTAACCCTTCCGCCATGAGGGGAATTACGTCATCCACATGCGGATAAGGATAGACATAGTGCAATCGAATCCACGCATCCATTTGCCCAAGCTCTGCGGCCAATTCTTTAAAACGGGTTTTAATGGGCTTGCCGCCGAAAAAATCGAGCTTGTATTTTGTATCTAAGCCATAGGCGCTGGTATCTTGCGAGACAATCAGCAATTCACGCACGCCTGCGTTGACGAGATTTTGCGCCTCGGTTAGCACGTCACCAATTGGGCGGCTGACTAAATCGCCCCGCATACTGGGGATGATACAAAAACTACACCGATGATTGCAGCCTTCAGAAATCTTGACATAAGCATAATGACGTGGCGTTAATTTAACGCCCACGGCTTGTTCAAATTGAGACATTCTCGGCGCGGGGATTAAATCGAGGAACGGATCGGTCTGCTGCGGCACATGCTGATGCACCAAATCCATCACCTGGCCGTAGGCTTGGGGGCCGGTAATAGCTAGAACACTGGGGTGCGCTTGCTTAATAAGCGCACCATCATCGCGCGCGCCCAAGCAACCGGTCACAATGACTTTGCCATTTTCAATCAAGGCCTCACCGATGGCATCCAGCGATTCTTCGGTGGCTGAATCAATAAAGCCACAGGTATTGACAATGACTAAATCGGCCTCTTGATACGCACTGGAAACGACATACCCTTCGGCACGCAGCTGCGTTAAAATTCGCTCGGAATCGACTAACGCCTTAGGGCAGCCTAAGCTTACAAAACCGACGCGCGGCGCAGATAAATTCATAAAACAATGACTCAAAAATTAGGGCAAGAAAATGGTACGCAGCGGAGTTATTCCGTTTGAGTGCCCGCAGCAGGCGGAAGGGTTTCGCTATAGTCTTCAAGGCGCCCATCGTCATGCTGCACATGCACTTTGAGATTATTGCGCTCGGCAAATTGCAAAATAGAATCAAACATGGCCAGGTTTTCATCCCGCAATACGGGCTCAATCACCAAAACTTTTTGCCCGTCGAGCACGGCCGGATGCAAGCGATCAGAAAACACTAAGCGGTGTTGATCGAAAGTGGCATCCCAGCTCGCCAGCCGATCAATCCAATCGCTCGGACGAAAGCGCGCACCGGATTTCGTGACTGATTCAATGAGATAGCGATAAGACATGAGGTTACTCAAAATGAATTCTAGTGGAAATTATAATTACCCCTGATTCCCGCCAAGAAACCAAGTAAATTGCCTTGCATTCTAATTTAATTAAGCCATAAAAGCACTTGGCAGAATCGCTGGCTATTCGCAAAACCTAATTCCAGAGGCTCTTTATGATAAAAACGCCCCCTTCCGCCCTATTTTCCGTTGTTATTATCAATACCGGCGGCACACTCAATAAACGCTACGACCCCGTATCGGGTGCCTTATTTGTGCCACCAGATGAGGCCGCTATCAGGCAACTGGTTCAATGCACACGACCTAATCTTGAGCTGCATTTGCTCGGTGCGCTGCACAAAGACAGCCTTGAGATGACCGATTATGATCGCGCCACCTTAGTTGCCATCATCCAATCGTTACCCGACAACATGGCCACAGCCCCCGTTATTATTGTGCATGGCACCGATACCTTACATCTAACCGCAAAGCATTTGGATGAGGCCAATTTAAACCGTGTGGTTATTCTCACCGGCGCCATGAAGCCTTTCATTATTGATCCCATTGAATCGGCATTGCACTTAGGAATGGCATTGGGCTTTGCCGCCGCCGAGCGGGAAGCCGGCATTTATGTGGCCATGCATGGGCGCGTTCTGCCCTACCCTGCCCTCTTAAAAAACCGAACATTGGGTGTGTTCCAACCGATTGGCGCCCCATAAAAAAACCCCGCAGATGCGGGGTTTTTGTGCTAATCAAGCCAAGTGGCTTAATAACGGTTCGGCATTAGGCTTTGCAGTCGGTAAGACCTGGGTTACCTTTTACACCGATGAGTTTTGGCTCATTGATTTTAACCGGCTTGATGTTTTTCTTGTCTTTTAACCAAGTCTCCATCTGATCCCAAATCATCTTGCCGGTATCGCCTGGGATTTCACCCGGTTTTTGCACCGATGCCCAGCCAGCTACTTTGTATTTTTTATTGGGATCAAGCGGTTTGCCGCCCAATTCCATTTCTGAAATACGCTTGCCTTTATTTTCATTGGGTGCACAAGCGTAGGTCATGCCGCCCACGCGCACCATGTCGCCGCCTTGCTGATAGTACGGGTCTTTATTGAAGATGTTGTCGCACACATCTTCGAGAATACCTTTGATTTGCTCACCGGTGAATTCATTCACGGTCACATTAGGGTAAGTTAAGCCCACTTCCGTCATCAAATCGCCGTAAGTGATCGCCTCGCCCGGCACCAAGCTCGTACCCCAACGCACGCCCGGCGAGAAGGAGATTTGGCAATCATTCGCGTCAATCAAGGCCTGGCAAATCAGCTGATCCCATGAGCCAGTGAAGTTACCCCGACGGTACAGCAAGCCTTCATTGGTGGCGACGACTTCATTAAGACGTTTTTTCGCGTTGAACGTTTTACCTTGGAAAGTCACGTCTTGATTCGTTACTTTCTCGATCAGTGCCGCCATGTCTTTATCGGCTTCGATAAAGTCGGCAAACACGGGCAGCAAGGTGTATTTGAAATCTTGCAATTTGCCGTTTTTGAAGTCCATATCCAGCACACCTAAGTATTTGCTGTTAGAACCGGCGTTGGTGACGATGGTTTTGCCGCCCGGATTTTTCACAATGGTGGGGTGCGGGATCGCATCGTGGGTGTGGCCGCCCATGATGGCATCAATGCCGCTCACTTGTGAGGCCAGCTTCAAATCCACATCCATGCCGTTGTGCGAGAGCACTACGACGCACTCGGCACCTTCTTTACGCGCCTTATTGACGACATCTTGCATATCTTCGGGGTTGATACCGAAGGTCCAACCTTCCACCATCCAGCGCGGGTTCGCAATGGGGGTGTAGGGGAAGGCTTGGCCCACAATCGCGACTTTAACGCCGTTTTGCTCACGAATGATGTAGGGTTTGAATACGCGCTCTTCGAAATCTTCACTACGAATATTTTGCGCAACGAACGTCATATTGCCGGCAGCTTCGAGCTGTTTAATGCCTTCTTGCATGCGGTCTTTGCCGTAGGTGGCTTCCCAATGCGAGGTAAACGCATCCAGGCCAAACAATTTTTGCGCATCAATTTGGCACTGGGCATTAGTCCACAGCGCCAAACCGGTGCCTTGCCAGTTATCACCACCATCCAGCACTAACGCGCCCGGGCGCTGTGCTTTCATGTGTTTAACCAGCGTTAACAGGTTCGCGTAGCCCCCCACTTTGCCGTATTTTTTAGCCAGCTCAACATAGTTTAAGCAGGTGAATGCATGGGCATCAGGGGTATTGGGTTTTAAACCAAAATGCTTTAAAAACGCTTCGCCGACCAGATGCGGCGGGTTGCCTTCCATCGAACCAACCCCTAGGTTGATACTCGGTTCACGGAAATAAACGGGATCTAACTGCGCGTGAGTATCGGTGTAATGCAGGATATGCACGTTACCAAATTTGGGGATTTCATACATATTGCCCGAAGCGCGGTTGACCTTGACGGTGCTCGCTACGGTTTGATTGCCGGTGCCCGCCTGCGCGGTTTCGAGGTTGATGCCGGCCGCCGAAGCCACTGCCAGCATTTGCAAAAATTCCCGACGAGATAAATTCATTCGTTGATCTCCGTTATTGGATTTTACTTAGGACGCGCAGACTTAAAATGCCCATCGCCCACAATTGTTGCCCTGCTTATGTGCAGGACGAACCACTTAAATTGTTTCAAAACCGCTTATGCAGGCGAAACCGCAGCCTTTAATTTAACCACACTGCCTGAATTGAGGATAATAAAGTTATTTATGCGCGTAAAAGCAAAATAAGAAAACGTTAAAATAGCGCAGCTTAGCGGAGCCAAAAGCCAAGGAACCTCTGATTGAATCCTTCGTGGC
>DZCK01000108.1 GCA_022730245.1 Halothiobacillus neapolitanus | reverse complement strand
TAAATGATCTTGGCAGGCAGGCGACAATTGATGCCTGAGCTCAGGCTGATACAAGCCACTCACGTCGAGAAAAACCCCATTAGCGGTCAAACTGGCGCGCGGTGTCAGTGCAATATGCGGCATAATTTTACCGGTCATATCAATGAACCGGCTGGTTGGCGTGGGCTCGCCATGCACCAGCGTAATTGCGCCGCCGGTTTGGATTAAACAATTAAAAATGTCTTCCATCTCATCTGGGGTTAGCCCATAGGGATTGATAATCGCCAAGGTTAAAATGGCCACATAATGCTGATGTATCGACTGCCAACCCACCGGGTGGTGCTCTTGCAGGGTCACGCGTGCTAAATCGACCAGTTGATGCAAATCGACATAAAGCGATTTGGGCACATCCACATAGGATACATAACAGTCAAGAATGCAGCGCACCGCCCAATCCACTTGGTCTTGGTGCGTGCGCACAAGATACTCCCCACCCATGGCGTCCGTGGTTTGCTCATGCAGCGTCGTTAATTTGAGATTAAGCATCAATTGGGCATAACGATACAGTCTGAGCAAACCGGCCAACTGCGCGCGACCAGAGTCACTCAAGGGCAAGCCTGACTGGCGCAAACTGGCACGCAGTCGCGTGGCCAACCGGCCTAAATAAGGCAGCAGCAACAGTACACTGGCGCTAATTTGCGGCTCATCCATATCTTGCCAAACGGTATCGGCCAACTCATCGCCCAATAGCTTAACCGCCATCAAGGGCTCTTGAATTAGAAGCCGATCAATAAACGCCTGAATATCTCGAACTTGCGCCACGATTCACCTTCCTTGTTATTAGCATGACACCAAACATTGCGTTAATGCGGATGGATTTCCATCAATTGCTCTGTATAAATTCATCTTGTTGCGCGGGCCCGCCCAAGGCGTTGCCGAGTTGTATCGGGGATTGCGCTTGCCACTTCGGATCGAACACAAAGCCGGCAGGCAAGAGCATCACCACCGTTGAGCCCATGTTAAACCGCCCCATTTCTTGGCCGCGCTTGAGCGCAATAACCATCCCCGTATCCGCACCATAGTGCCGCCGACTCACGGCACAGCCAGCCGGTGGGGTCACCATTCCTGCCCAAACCGTTTCGATAGCGGCCACATTAATGGCACCCACCAGCACCATCGCAAGCGGCCCATGCGCCGTATCAAACACACACACTAAACGCTCATTGCGCGCAAAAAGCTCTGGCACTTGCTGCGCGGTAACAGGCGATACGCTAAATAGCCGCCCCGGCACATGGATCATCTCGCGCAGGGTGCCAGCACACGGCATATGAATGCGATGATAATCTTTCGGCGACAAATAAATCGTTGCAAACTGACCGCACTCAAACTGTTTGGCCAGCGCCATATCGCCGCCCAATAATTGGGTGACCGTGTAATCGCGCCCCTTGGCTTGCAATAAATTGCCCGATTGAATGGCACCGAGCTGGCTTACGCGGCCATCACAGGGGCTAACCCAAGTGCGGGCATCGGCAGGCATCGGGCGCAAATCTGGGTTTAAGGCGCGCGTAAAAAATGCGTTAAAGCTCGCGTAGGCGGCGGGATCTGGCTCAACCGCTTCGCTCAAATCAACCCCATAACGCCGCACAAACCAGCGAATAACCGCTGCCGTGAACGGGGTTTGCCATCGAGTTAGGCGAAAAACCACCCGCGAAATTGCATGATGCGGCAAGGCATATTGCACGGCAGTCCAAAGGCTTTGCCCCAGGGTGGGCGCAACCGGCGGGGTGGAAACGGGCTGATTAAGGGGATCATTCATTCGAGGATACTTGTGATTTTTAAACGCTAAATTAAAGCCGACCAGAATATGATACCTGTAGTTCTGCCACAATAAACGCATCTCGTTACTCTACCAGCGCCGTGAAATGCCCATGATGACCCATTCGACCGAAACCACCGCCCCTGCCCTGTACCCACTGATTGAAGACACGCGGCAACTCGCAACCCTGCTTGATGTGATTCGCTGGGCGGCCAGCCGCATGGATGAGCATCAGGTATTTTTAGGCCACGGCACCACCCAATATTGGGATGAAGCGGTATGGCTTGTGCTCGATAGCCTGCGCCTGCCGCTGAATTTAGATTCGGCTCATTGGCAAGCCAAGCTCACGCCAGGTGAATTAACCGCCGTCTTAGGTTTGGTTCGGCGGCGCTGTCTTGAGCACATTCCTACCGCTTATTTGCTCAATCGCGCGTGGTTTATGGGCGAACCTTATTACGTGGATGAACGGGTACTCATTCCGCGTTCTCCCTTTGCAACGCTGATCGCACAGCGGTTTTACCCTTGGTTTACCGCAGAACAACCGCCCGAATCAATTTTAGATATCGGCACAGGCTCAGGGTGTTTGGCGCTGGCCTTAGCGGCGCATTTTCCGCAGGCTTGGGTTGTCGCAAGCGATGTCTCTTTTGATGCACTCAGCGTGGCCGCGCGCAATGTGCAAGAATTTCAACAAGATGATCGCGTTCATCTAATGCAATCTGATTTACTCGATGATCTCGTGGATGACAATGGCTTGCCCTTAATTTTTGATCTCATCATCAGTAACCCGCCTTATGTCGATCCCGAAGAGGCCGACGATTTACCCCGCGAATACCACTTTGAGCCCGCGCTCGGGCTCTATGCCGAACAGCGAGGCATGGCCTTGGTCGAACGCATGCTCGATACAGCAGGCAGCCACCTAAGCCCGCAGGGGCGATTATTTGTAGAGGTGGGTAATGGCAAGCGGATGATTGATCAAAGCTTTCCCCATCACAAACTCACTTGGCTTACCGAAGCGCACGGGCTAGATAACCCAGAGGCGGCCATCTTCACGATTGATCGCAGCGCATTAGACAATTGGCGCGGTTAATTTTTTTCAAATACATTTAAATTTATTGAAAAAATATATAAAACAACTGATTGAAAATTAATATACAGTCTGTATTGAAAATTTAAGGTAAATTTTCTTGCCAAGCAAAGGCAATCGCGCAAGAATCGCACATCGTTTGCTTGGCTATGCGCATCACATAACGATAAAGCACGTAGCGCCCAACCCGCCTTTGGTTAAACCAACCATGGCGATTAGGCTTAAACGATGCCAAATAGAATAGGCTTAAATCTTGACCAAACGGTCAAGGCACCACCTCAGGAGTTAGCACCATGGCACATATTGTTATTCTCGGCGCGGGTATTGGCGGCATGCCAGCCGCTTATGAAGTCCGGCAAGAGCTAGGCAAAGAGCACAAAGTGACCGTTGTCACCGCCGATACTTATTTTCAGTTCATCCCCTCAAACCCTTGGGTTGCGGTGGGCTGGCGCAATCGGGACGACATTACCTTCCCGCTGGCACCCTACCTTGAGCGCAAAGGCATTGATTTAATCACCCAACGCGTTGATAAAATCAATCCGAAAGAAAATCGCCTCGAACTGGCTAATGGCGAATCAGTCAGCTACGACTACCTCATCATCACCACCGGCGCCAAATTAATGTTTTCTGAAGTGGAAGGCTCAGGCCCCCACGGCGGCTACACCCAGTCGGTTTGCACAGTCGATCACGCGGAACACGCGTATGAAGATTACAAAAAACTGCTCGATAACCCAGGCCCTGTTGTCATTGGTGCCATGGCCGGCGCCAGCTGCTATGGTCCTGCCTACGAGCATGTGTTTATTTTGGATACGGCATTGCGTAAAAAGAAATTGCGCCAAAAAGTGCCGATTACCTTTGTAACCCCAGAACCATACATTGGTCATTTAGGCTTAGGCGGCGTGGGCGATTCCAACGGCATGCTGGAATCTGAATTGCGCTCGCACGACATCAAATGGATCACCAATGCCAAAACCACCAAAGTGGAAAATGGCATGATGTATGTCGATGAATATGATCGTAATGGCGAAGTGATTCACAAACATGAACTCCCGTTCAAGCATTCTATGATGCTCCCCGCGTTCAAAGGTGTTGATTGCGTTGCGAATGTGGAAGAAATGTGTAATCCGCGCGGCTTTGTCAAAATTGATGAGTTCCAACGCAATCCCGTCTATAAAAACATTTTCTCGGCGGGTGTCGCGGTTGCTATTCCGCCCGTTGAAAAAACACCTGTGCCCGTAGGCGCACCAAAAACAGGCTACATGATCGAGTCCATGGTGACCGCCATCGTGCACAACATTCACGCCGAGCTAACCGGCCATGGCGAGCCAAACCACAAAGGCACCTGGCAGGCCATCTGCTTGGCTGACTTTGGCGACCGAGGCGCGGCCTTCATCGCCCTGCCGCAAATTCCCCCGCGCAATGTGAACTGGTTCGCCTCAGGCAAATGGGTACACTTAGCTAAAATTGCCTTTGAAAAATACTTCATTCGCAAAATGAAAAAAGGCACCTCAGAGCCCCTGTATGAAAAATACATGATGCGCGCCATTGGTATTAATCGTCTCGAAAAATAAGCGCCAAACCCTCCCTAGCGCGCCCGCGTTAGGGGATGTTTAAAACGGCTTAAATCAAAACCTGCCCCATGGCAGGTTTTTTTTGGGAAAAATTGACTCAAAGTCACATTGAAGAGGATCTTATGTGAATACCCCCCCGCTTAGGGCTTGCGTAATCGGCTTTATCGCATAAGCATCGCGACCGCCATGCCTACCCCCACCGTAGGCACCAGCACAACCGCGACCCGCCAGCCCAATAGCCGCCCACCAATGGAAAAGGCGAGCGCTGTTTTAATCAAAGTATTCACCAAAATGGCTAACACGATCGCCTGCGTGGCCACATTGGCGGTAATTTGCCCCTGCCCCGCCATTTTTGACAGCGATAAAGATAATGCGTCCACATCGGCGAGACCAGATATCGCCGCCAATCCATAAATCCCCGAAGCGCCTAAATAGTGATGCAACCCCTGTGCGAGCAACATAATCGCGACCAAAATTAAGGTAAAACGGAGCGCTGCGCCCAATTCCAACGGGTTTTTTAATGTTGATACCAACGGGGCGGGGTTGGATTCTTGCAAAGAAGCCCAACGCCAAGCGATAACTGCGCCGAGCGATGCCGTTAGCATCATGGCAATGATTGGCGGCATTAATGCTGAAAGCAAATCGGCATTCACCAAGCCGACTTCAATTAAAACGCGCGGGAATAAAATGGTTGAAGCCACAATAATCCCCACCGCGACAATGCCTGTCATATCCCGCCGCTCCCGATTAAACCGCGCGAGCGTCAGAGTTAATGCCGTAGAGGAAACCAACCCGCCGAGCAAGCTTGTTACAAGCAAACCCTGCCTTGAACCCAGCGTGCGCATCAAAAAATAACCCACAAATGATAAACCGGCCAACAGCAATACCATCCAGCCAATCACCCAGGGATTCAGCGCGCCCCAAGGGCCAAAATCGCCATTCGGTAAAATGGGCAATATCACCAAAGCTAACAGCAGCAACTTAAAGGCGGCAAAGAGCTCTTGCTCAGATATTTTTTGCAACCCCGCATGCAGTACCGATTTTAATCCCAATAAAATCATGGTGATAACGGCCACCACAACGGCAACATACGCATAACCACTCACAGCGAAAACGCCCAGCGTAAAAGTTAGAAAGCTGGCAATTTCGGTTGTAATGCCAACCGATTGATCGCGCTGTGCCGACTGCCAATAACTCACCGCCAAAATAATCCCCAGCGCAAACACGCCCGCCGCCAATACCATCCCGCCATATTGGCCGGCTAATACGCCCGTTAAGCCGCCCGCCAAACCGATTAACCCAAAGGTCCGTACACCTGCTACACGGCTGCCATCGGCGGCAGTGCGTTCATGCCAACCGCGCTCAAGCCCGATTAGCAGCCCAAGCCCCAAAGCCAAACCCAAGCTTTGCAGCACGAGCACCATATCGGGCATGGGAGCTATCATTCACCGGCCTTTGTCATAAAAAATCCAAAAAAAACCACCCAAATGCGGGTGGTTTTATTGTACGCCGAGCCGAGCAAACTAGGCCTATATAACAAGGCACGCGGCTTTATGAATCAACTCAGTGCGAGCCACT
>DZCK01000232.1 GCA_022730245.1 Halothiobacillus neapolitanus | reverse complement strand
GTTTCTGGCTATCGTTTGGCGCGGTGCTCATTATGCTTTTGTGGCTCAGCGCGCGCCCTAATTTGAGTTTTTGGCGCGATGGGTTGCGCTTGCAAATTATCCTAACTTTGGCTTTGTTACCCTGGGCTTGGTGGATGTTTGATCGGGTGGCTTGGTCCTCTTTACCTGCTAACTTGCTGGCAGTGCCGTTGATTACCTTTGTGATTACGCCACTCGCCCTGCTGGTCATGGTATTGAGCGGGCTTTTTCCCGCTGGGGCTAATGCGGTTATGGGGCTAATTAACCTGTTATCTCAGGGGTTATTTGGGGTGTTGGCTTGGCTGGAGCATGGCGTTCCGCAAAGCCAAATAGCGCCGCCGCCTACCTGGAGTATGGGGCTTGCCGTGCTGGGTGTGGCTTGGCTTTTAATGCCTCGCACTTGGCCGGCTCGGTATTTGGGGCTAATTTTGTGCTTGCCCGCCGTGCTTTATCGGCCGCCCGCCTTGATGCAAGGCCAAGCCCGCAGTTGGATTTTAGATGTGGGCCAAGGCATGGCGGTTGTGATTCAAACCGCGCAGCATACGGTGCTCTACGATACGGGCCCCGCCTTTGGGGCAAGCGATGCCGGCGAGCGCACCGTTTTGCCTGCGCTGCGGGCTTTGCATGTGGGTGCGCTCGATCAAATTATTATTAGCCATAAGGCGCGCGATCATGCCGGCGGTTTGCCCAGCGTGCGGGCAACTTTTGGCGCCGCGCCCATCATAAGTGGCCAACCATTAAGGGACATTGCCAGCCGCCCGTGCGTGGATGGCGCCACTTGGGTGTTCGACGGAGTGCGCTTTACGCTGTATCAAGCCAAGGTCGGGTGGGATGCGAAAAAAGGCGATAATAACCGCTCCTGTGTGTTGCGCGTGCAAGATGACAATGGCAGTTTGCTTTTGACCGGTGACCTTGAGGCTGTAGCCGAGCAGGATTTAATTCGCCGCCACGATTTAACAGCCGATTGGCTTTATGTGCCGCATCACGGCTCTAAAACGTCTTCGTCACCGGCATTTTTAGCGGCTGTGCGGCCAAAACTGGGGCTGATTAGTGCGGGTGCACTGAATCAGTTCGGGCATCCGCATCCGGTGATTGTGGCTCGCTATCAAGCGGCGGGTATTCCCTTAATAAATACCGCTCATGCGGGCGCAATTGAGATTATCGATGGGCAAGTGCGAGGGTATCGTGCCCGACAATGGCCTTTTGCGTGGCGGTTATAAAGCGTCTTTATTTAAGGAGCCAGCTAAACATTAAATTGTCATGAAATGACATTAAGGTTCACGCTCTCTGAACTATGGTGAGCCAACCCTATGTCAACCCCTGTGCCATC
>DZCK01000107.1 GCA_022730245.1 Halothiobacillus neapolitanus | reverse complement strand
TGAGTTTGAGCGTATCGGCAGCGCGCGCATCAATTTCGACCAGCGTTTGCGCCTTAAGCCCCGCATTCTCAAAACCCAGCGCTAAGCCACCCGCCCCGGCGAACAGCTCAATTACGGTGTAGGGGCTTTGGGTTTCTGCTTTAAGCACCAAAAATCCGCGACTGGATTTGTCGGTAAGCTTGGTGTGTAGCAAACGCACTTCATCCAAATCAAACAGCCTTTGTCCCCGTGCATCGCGCTGGCCACGAATGAGCCCTTTTTTCTCCCAACGTCGAATGGTGTCAATGGAGACATCGAGCGTGCGCGCCACATCGCCCACCCCCATGACCGAGGAAAATGAAAAAAGAGAATGATTTGACACCGTGCGCACCTCAAAAATAACCATTGCCTAGGCGGGGGTTATTTTATTGAAGTTTTGACTTCGCGTCAGAATTTAATGCGCCGGATTATTTAGCCCGCCAAGCCCGCCAATTAAGCCGCCGGCGACAAATCCTTTTATAGGGCGTTTGCGTGGGTGGTTCGACATAGAGGAATCCTGTTTGTGCCAACTCAATGATCGAGTAGGGCGGCGGTTTTGACTAAGGCGAACACGGTTTGCTTGGGCGCCAGATTGAGGGATTCAACCGAGCGCTGGCTTAATTCGGCAATGAGGGCTTGGCCGTCGGACAGGGTTAAAAACACGGCTTGGCGATGGGTTTTTGGGTCGGCCTCGATGCGCGTTATGGTGGCGGCGATTTGATTCAACATGCTAATGCCCTCGATTCGCGCGCGGGCGAGGGCGACATCACGCGCTAAAACGCGCAAACGCGCCTTGTGTTTCATCAAAGGCGTGCCGGTGGGTTCGGTGGTATTCAGCCAAAAACAAAACGCGCCGCTTTGTGCCGATTCAAACGCGATTAAACCATCCTCATCAACGCGGCCCAAGTGGCCGTGCAGCACCGAGACGGGGCCTTCTTCCGTAAACAAGGGCGAATCTATGCGGGTGGTGGCCTCGGCCAACGTTTCGATTGAGGTGATATGCCCCTCGGCCATAAACACCACGCGATTAGCCAAGCGCTCGACTTCAACGGGCGCATGGGTAATGTAGAGCGTGGGGATTTGGTAATCGGCAATCACCGATTCGATTAAGGCCAAAAGTTCGGTTTTGGCGCGCCAATCGAGCGCGGATAAGGGTTCATCCATCATCAGCACGCGCGGGCGGGTGAGCAGGGCGCGGGCAATGGCCACCCGTTGGCGCTCGCCGCCGGAGAGGTTATCCACCGGGCGGGTAAGGAGATGCGTAATGCCCACTCGTTGGGTAATTTCTTCAAAAGAAGGGCCTTGCGCACGATTTTTTGGCACGCGCTGGGTGGCGTAATTTAAATTGCTTTGCACGGTTTTACCCGGCAACAGGGCGGCGGTTTGGAAAACGAATCCGATGTCTCGCGCTTCAACGGGTAAGGCTGTTTTGCCGCTTTGCCAGCATTCATCGCCAAAAAAGAGTGTACCGCGCGTGCCGCGATCTAAGCCCGATAGCGCGCGCAGCAAGGTAGATTTACCCGAACCCGAACGCCCGAACAGCACGGTAACCCCCGCCGATTCAAATTGAAATTCACCGGAATCCAGCGCGAAATTGCCGAGTTTGAGCTGTAAATTGCCTTTAAACATGGGTTAAGCCTGCTTAATTTGCAGTTTGCGATTAAGCGCGTAGACGAACATCAGCACCAAAATCGAAAAAATCACCATGATGAGGGACAGCATGTGCGCTTCGGCATATTCGAATGATTCGACATGATCGAAAATCGCGATGGAAACGGTACGGGTTTGGCCTTCGATATTGCCGCCCACCATTAACACCACGCCAAACTCGCCCACGGTATGCGCGAAGGTGAGCACCGAACCCACCAAAAATCCTTGGCGCGCAAGCGGCACAATCACGGTAAAAAACCGATCCAAAAACGAGGCACGCATGGTGCGTGCCGCATCCACAATTTGCGTGGGCAGGGCTTCAAACGAGGCCATAATCGGTTGCACGGTGAAAGGCAGTGAATAAATCACCGAGCCAATAATTAACCCCATCTTATTGAACGTGAGTTGGCCATCGTAGCCCACATATTTTAGGAGTTGGGCAATCTCGCCATTGGGATTGAGCGCGATAATCAAGTAAAACCCCAGTACGGTCGGGGGCAGCACCAGCGGCAAGGCTACCAGCGCTTCTAAAAAAATTCGGGCGCGTGAGCGCATTTGCGATAAAGCCCAGGCAATCGGCGTGCCGATAATGAGCAATACGACCGTCGTGATGGCGGCCACTTCCAGCGTGAGGAGAATGGGGTCAAGATCGAGCGGGTAGCCAAAAATTTGCATGGGGATTAACTATCTGAACGTAAAAAATGCCTATTGGGGTTTAACTTATGAAATTATTTGGGAATTTCATAGCCATAACTTTCGATAATTTTAACGGCGGCAGGGCTGCGCATGTAGTTGATAAAACTTTTAGCGGAATCGGCGTGTTTTGTGCCGTTAATCAGCACTGCCGCTTGATTGATGGGCGTGTAATCGGCCTGCGGCACGAGCCAAAATTCTCCTTTGCCTTTAGCGGGGCTTTCGGGGTCTTTAATTTGCGAGAGGGCGACAAAGCCGAGCTGCGCGTTACCCGTCATCACAAATTGGAAGGTGGCGGTAATGCTTTCGCCTTGCACGATTTTTTTATCCTTGTTGATTTTGTCGTACACGCCCATTTTTTTCAGCACTTCAACCGCCGCCGAGCCATAGGGTGCGCCCTTGGGGTTGGCAATGGCGAGATGGTTATAGCTGGCCGCTTGAATGATTTGCTCGGCCTCTTTCGCCACGGGCAGGGTGGTGCTGTAGAGCGCTAATTTGCCTTGGGCGTATTCCATGTAATCGCTGGCTTTGCCCTCTTCCATTAATTTTTGCGGTGTTTTGGTATCGGCGGAGAAAAACGCATCAAATGGGGCGCCATTATTGATTTGTGCATACAGGCCACCGGTCGGGCCGAATGAAAATCGCACTTGGTTGCCGGTTTCTTTTGTCCATTCTTGGCCGATTTGCTCAATCGCTTTGGTGAAGTTGGCGGCCACCGCGACGGTGATGGTGTCGGCTTGTGCGCTGCCCACGGCAGCGGTGAAGGCAAGTGCGGTGCCTAATGTGAGGCTTAAAATCTTGTTCATCAGCGGTCTCCGATGTTTGTTTCGATATATATCGATAGTCAAAAAAACACGCCCAAAACGGGCGTGCGCAAGCAAAAATTAATGATCGACGCCCACGATAATGTGGCTGGCTTTAATTAAGGCACAGGCTTTGTCGTCCACATTCAAGCCGAGTTCTTTGGTGCTGCCTTCGGTAATCATGGCGGTAACTAAATTGCCACCGGCGAGCTTGATAACAATTTCGGCATTCACGGCGCCATCGGTGATGCGCTCAACGGTGCCACATAACTGGTTGCGCGCCGAGGTGCAAACGGGGTCTTTAGCGATAATCACAAAGCTGGATTTGATTAATGCAAAAGCGGCACTGCCCACGGCTAAGTTCATGCTCTCGGCGCTGGTGTTGGTGATGATGGCGGTGAGGGTGTCATCACCTTGAATCGTTAATACCACTTCTGTGTTCACGGCGCCTTGGGTGAGGGATTTAACGGTGCCGGAAAAAGTATTGCGTGCGCTGGTTTTCATGAGAATGCTCCTGAGATCCTGAATTTGCTGAATGTTATGGGCGGCAAATAAAGCCGTCAGCTGATTTTGCAGCGCCGAAAGCTTAACGAATGACTCGATTAAGCCCGCACCATAACGGGTTAAAACAGCACCGCCGCCGCCCGCGCCGCCGTGTTGGGTGATGACCACAGGCTCGGCACCGAGGTTGTTAATCACGTCAATCGCATCCCAAGCCGCTTTGTACGTCATGCCGATGGCTTTGGCCGCGCCACTGATGGAACCGGTGGCGTGCACGGCTTCCAGTAATTTCATCCGGCGGTTGGACACATCCACATTGCCTAAGCGCAAGGCCAGCGGAAGGGTGAATTCGCTATGCGGTGTGGTATCAGCAGGCATCATGTTTTGAGCGAACCTTCATTTGCAATCGAACAGGGTATTGAACAGGGCGATAGGGCAGGGCGATCATTCGTGAATTGGGTTGAGGCAAATCGCCAAGGCACCCGTTATTTCCTTTACTATATTTCGATAAGAAAAGTTTCGCAAGGCTTCGATTGCAAAACCGGCAGGCTGCTCGGGTTAATCGAGCTTGAGCAGTTGCTCAAACAAGGTATCTACCTTGATTTCTTCGCCACTGAACGCCTTGGCCAGCAATTCGGCGCCAATTAGGGGCAGGGCTAAAACCACATCGGGTTTAACGCGTTTAATTTTGGTCATATTGTGCGCATCGCTCACCGCGACCACGGTTTTGATCTGCTCGTTCACGTCCTTGGCGGCGAGAATGGTAAACGCATTGTCAGAGTCGTCATCGGTGAGCGCTAAAATCGCCCGTGCCGTATCGGCTTGCGCTTGTTTTAACACGTCGCTATCGCTGGCATCACCGATAATCAAATCATCAGGGTGGTCGGTGCAGTCCGGATGCGCGGTGCGCCAAATCAGGGTCACGGCAAGGCCGCGTGCGCTAATGGCCTTGGCGGCATTGCGCGCCAACGGGGTGCAGCCCACCACGATGATATGATCTTTACGTTGCATGGGTTTTTTCCTCGGTTGAATCAATCTCATGATTTGCTGGTTCATCATCGGCCCCAAAATAGCCGTCAGCGAGGTCGCGAAGACCAATAATCCTAAAATAATCAAGCTGATGGTGAATAAGCGCGCATCGGTTGTGATGGGAATAATATCGCCATAACCCACGGTGCTCATGGTCACAATCGTAAAATACAGCGCGGTGGGAAAATCGGGGATGACGGGTTTGAATTGTTCGCCCAACACATACGCGCCGACCACGCCAAAACCTACCGTGAGAAAAATCCCCGTTATCGAGAATAGCGTGCCGGTAGTGAGGCTCGCACTGTGAAAATGAGCCCGATTCGCCAGCAGCAGCACTAAAACAAAGGCGTGAAAAGCCATTAATGCCAGCGGTTGCGAGGCAAAGGGCGTAAATTCGAGCAGCAGGCTTGCCGCGCTCATCAAGACCGTGACCATCCACGCCAACCGTGAGCGCAAGAGCAAACCGATCGACATAATTAACAGCAAAATGCCAATCACATCGTGCGGCACACCCCGAATGGCAAGCGAGCTTAAGCCGCCGGTGAATTGGGCGACGGTTTCTTGGGGCAGAACGAAAAACTCGCGCAGCAAATGCACGGTTTGATTGATTTGTAATAATCCCGATAACCCCACAGCCAACGCAATCGGCACGTGTGGAAACCACGCGGCCATGTCAAGCCGTTGATATAGCCTCTGGTTTAAGGCTTTGATGCTGCGAAAAAAATGTCTGGGGTGCCAATTCATACGGGGATAAAACCAAGCGAAAAAAAATAGTGCGAGCAGCCTGTCAGACTTTAGGGAAATCGGCTGAAAATCCATCTGGACGGTGCCTATTTCACCGCTTTTTTGAGCAATAGAACCCGCTATTACCCTGCAAAATTGGCAAAACAAGCCCTCGTTCAGCTAGATTTTCGCCACGATTCCTAAATCCCGACAAGCTATTAGATTTTAACTGCCTTCGTGCGTTGCGAGCCAGCGATGAAGGGTTTTGATGAACAGTTACGCCGTTGAAACCTGCAACAGCACAATGCCAAACACAATTAGACCAGCGGCGGCAAGGCGTGTTTTCCATGCGTTGCGTTCGCCGAAGAAAAATAATGAAATCAGGCTGGCGGCGACGATGCCGAGGTTGGTGAGCGACACGACATGCGCCGCAGGGAGTTCTCGCATGGCACCCACCACAAGCGCGTAGGCGCTGCCGATGGCAAGCGCGCCCCCTAAAACGATCCATTTTTTCGGCGCGCAGGGCGGCACAATGCGCCGAGTTTGGCGGTAGCGCAGCGCGCTGAAGGTGAGCCATGACAGGGCATAACCGACGCAAATAAACCCCATCAGGCTGGCAAAATTAGGCAAATGCGGCGCGGCCATTTTGT
>DZCK01000231.1 GCA_022730245.1 Halothiobacillus neapolitanus | reverse complement strand
CATGGCAGAACATACAACAAGGCTCAGACTTTTTTTCATATTAAAGTGCTCCATAAACTGATTGAAAAAAGCACGCCCTACATGGCGTATTAAAGGACAACATTTGGCGTTATTGATCCGGCCAGAGGAGGTCAAAACTTGCGCTAACTGTAGGTGCGCCGTCTCGGCGCGAAAACCCCGGCTCGGGGACGAGCCTCCTACGCCAAAGATGTTGGGTAACAATTCAAACTTCTTCAAGCCGGATCAAAAATTAGCGCACCCCTAGAATCCAACCCTCAAGCTTGGCGAGCTCGCGTTCTTCGCTGCTCAATGGCGGTTGAAAATAGGTTGATAAAACATTGCGTTGCTGCATATCTTGCATCCAGCGTGCTGTAGCGTAGGCATCATGTGCATCCTTACCTCGATCCGCGCGAGCGTAGCGGCGTTTGTAGAGCGAAGGGTAAACCTCGCAAATCACGCTTCCTTGTTGGGGTGGCTCAAAGCCATCGAAAGGCCAACAATGGAGCTTATTTCCAGCCTGTTGGCGCAATAAATGTAGCCACGGCAGTCCGGCGTAAGTGGACTTGGCGACCGAGCCTTGCACATCAAACTGAAACACGCTTTTGGCTGAGCTTGTCCAGGTTTCGCACAGGCGCAGGCTGGTGGATGATTCGGTGCGCAGACGATGTTGCTGGCGCAAGTCTTCCACACTGTGTTCATGCGAAGGTGTGCGGGCGATGAAATCCGCTAGCATTTCAGGCCAGCTTGCAAGCGCGTGGCGTAAAAAATAGATTTTCGGAAAGGAAAATCCGTGGTCGATGCCAATCAGGCTTCGGGGGTCGTGGCATATCTCGTCGGCCAACCACTTAAATAATTGTTGGCGTGTCCAATGACGCAGACTGGTTGGGCGTATTTCTTCGGCGTGGCCATTGCGTGTTGAAACAAACACGCGCAACCCGGAAAGTGGATCATCCGGCGCTTTAGCACCGGAATAATCAATGCCGATAAAGCGCTCAAACGTGGTCGTGTTGTCCGCGCTCATGTTTTAGCCGCCTTTAAACTGCGGCCAGGCATAACGAAGCAAGTCATCGCGCGGCACATAATCAAGCGTTTTTTCATTCGTCGCATCCAGTACGACCGGGGGCGCTTCGCCCGCGCGCAATGCTTCTTGCCAGCGCAAGGCGCACAAGCACCACCGATCCCCCGGATTGAGACCCGGAAAGTTGTAATCGGGGCGTGGCGTGATGAGATCGTTACCGCGCGAAAGGGTGTAATCGAGGAAGTCTTGCGTGACCACGGCACAGACAGTGTGCGTGCCAGCATCATCGGCACCCGTTTCACAAAAGCCATTGCGGTAAAAGCCGGTGCGCGGGTTGC
>DZCK01000010.1 GCA_022730245.1 Halothiobacillus neapolitanus | reverse complement strand
GGGATTTTTCAATTTGCCGATTTTGTTCGATGAGCGGCCAATCCTCGGGTGTGATGTGCAATAACTGCATTTGAAACAGCGCGGTAAATGGGTCGATGACATTGCGCCCACCCTCTTTTTCCGCTTTGATTCGTGCCAGATTGGCGACATTTTGCAACGCACGCACGGCTTCGATCAGTGTGGTGTTGGGAAGGAAAGGCAACCAAGGTTCAAAAACTAAAGTCATGGCTCTACTTCCCGCCGATAAAATAAATAGGTTCAAACACGAGACGCCCAGCTTAAGGGGCATAAAATCTAAGCCCCGCTTTTAGGCATTTCAACACAAAAAAGCCCCGTCATCGGGGCTTTTTTGACGCTACGGGGTCAGTTAATCGGGATTTGCGCCTTCTTTTTTATTCTCCAATACGGCGCCCGATTGTGCATCAACCCCCACTTCATGCGTGACGGTACCGGTTTTGATATCAAAGGAATAACGCAGCCCGCTACCGCCTGCTTCTTGCTCAAGTTCTTCATCGGTGATTTTACCGGGGTAGGCTTTGAGCGCAATGCTACGCGCCTCTTCCATGCTCACTTTCGCCTGTTTGGCATACGATTCGCCGGTGTAGGCTTGGGCTTGAGCCATGCCGGCCATGGTTAAAGCGATGCCGGTCATGGCGGCCATGATGTAACGTGATTTCATAAAATTACCCTCGTGTGATGAATAAATATCAACCGTGTGTTGACAGAGGTTCAGAGTAACGAGGGGGGCATGGGGGTTTGATGAAGGCAAAATTACCAATAAGTTAGGTTCATAATTTCAACGCCCATTTCAGCCATGAGCCTTAAGCACGAACCTTAACCATGAACCTTAGCGCCGCCATTTGAGAAGCAATACCCGCGCACTGATATTAATGAGCAGCACCATGAGGGTAATTAAAAACGCGGCGGCATAGGCCAGCTGGTGGGCGGATTGATAAGGCTCGCCGATAAAACTCCAAATCACGTAGGTTAAATACCCCACGCCTTCGTGGGTGAAATGGCCGGTCCATAAATAATTCGACCAGCCAGCGGTATAAAGCAGGGGCGCGGTTTCACCCAAAGCAATCGCAAGTGCCATTAAAATTCCGGTCAGGATGGGAATCCGGGCAGCAGGCAACAACACGCGCAACACCAGTCGCCATTCGGGGCAACCCAGCCCGTAAGCTGCTTCTCGCAGGGTTTGTGGCACCGCCCGTAAGGCCATTTCGCTGGTGCGCGCAATATAGGGGAGCATCAAAATTGCGAGTGTGATCGCGCCCGCCAGTAGCGAAAACTTCCAGCCAAAGCCAATCACCATGACGATATAACCGAAATAACCCAAAACAATCGAGGGCACGCCCACCAGCACATCGGATAAAAACCGCGAAATTTTGCCCGCCCAACCCGCACCATGCTCAGATAAATACACGCCGGCGCTCACGCCGATCGGCACAGCCATCAGCAAGGCAAAGGCGGATAACACAATCGACCCTATCAGCGCATTACGCAACCCGCCGGCAATCCCTTGGGTATCTTCGGTAAAAATCTTCAAATTCAAAGCGGGGTAGCCCTTCATAAACACATAAACCAAAATATGCAGCAGCGCAAAAATCAGTAACGCAAAACTTAAAGCCGCCAGCCCCCACGATAGGGCATCAACAAGGCGGCGCATCGGGTTGATAACGAATGAACGCGTTGGTGTTTTGCTCGCCATCATGCGGTGGTTCCCGTTCATGCTCGATTCCCCGACAGCCACAATAATCCGCGCGCAATCGCATTAACCAAAATAGAAATCAACATAAGCAGCAGCGCCACTTCCGCCAGCGCATGCACGGCCATGCCGGTGGGGTCTTGCATGGCGCTATCGAGCTGAGAGGCAATAAACGAGGCCATTGTGGATACCGAGTCATAGATATTGGTCGGCAAGCTATTGAGCGCATTGCCGCTCACCATCAGCACGGCCATGGTTTCACCCAATGCCCGACCGAGCGCCAAAATTGCCACGCCCACCAGCAAGGGCTTTTGGCCGGGTAAAATAATGCGCCGCATCACTTCCATGCGGCTTGCCCCCATGCTCATACCGGCCTCGCGCAGCGCCAATGGGGTGGCCACAATCGCATCGCGCAAGCTGGCTGTGATTAAGGGCACCACCATCAATGCCAAAACAATGCCCGCAGTGAGCAAGCCATAACCACTGCCAAGTGGTCCGCGAAATATCGGCAGCACCACGCCCAGCGTGTGCGCCAGCCAGGGAAAGAGGTATTTACCCAAAAACGGAATCAGCACCAAATACCCCCACAGGCCATACACCACGCTGGGCACCGCAGCCAAAAGCTCAACCAAAAACGAGCCGACCATGCGAGGCCATCCACGCAAGCCCTCAGCCAAAAAAATAGCCGCATAAATCCCGATGGGCAACGCTAAAGCCAATGCAATTAACGAGGTAAGCACCGTGCCCACAATCAGAAACAGCACGCCATAATTGGCACGGGGCAATACTTCGATGCCCCGCACGGTCATCGGATCGGCATACATATTGCCGAGGTTCCAACTGTTGTGGATTAAAAAACCCCAACCATTGAAGGCAATAGCGGGCCAAGCAGCCTGTAGTAAAAAAATAATTATCACGGCCAGCGATAGCGGCAATAACGCGGCCACAGCCCCGAGCCCCCAAGAAAAGGGAACCCGAATAGGGGGCATTACCTTGCGCATAAAGGGGCTCCGAGATAAGGCAAAAAGCACCCAAAAGAAATCTTGAGGGTGCTTTGGGGAATAAGGGTAACGGCAAGCCTAAACTCGCCGTTGTTAACGTGCGTTAACACAATCGCAGGCAAATTAGCCGCTAATTTTGGCGATTTGCGCTTCAGATTGCTTCACGACGCTGGGGGGCAACGCCACAAAATTCACTTCCTGCATAAAGTGCTCGGCGTTGCCACCTTTAGAAGAAATCGCCCACGTTAAAAACTTCTTCAAGGTTGCCGCCATTTCGGCTGAAGGCTGTTTGGCATCAACCAAAGCATATTCGTAGTTAATGATGGGATAGCTTTCCGCGCCAGGAGCAAAAATCAAGCTCACGCGCTGATCCGCCGGTGATTTGGGCACCATGGCTGCAGCCGCTGCTTTTACGTTTTTAATTTCTGGCAGCACAAATTTGCCATCTTTGTTTTCAAGCCGTGCTTCACCGAGCTTGTCATCCATAATTTGCTTTTTGAAGCTCACGCCAATGTAGGCAATGGAATACGGATTGTTTTTAATGGCATCAACCATACCGGGGTTACCTACCGCGCCGATATTGCCTTGCACTGGCGCCCAGCTCACCGTTACGCCATAGCTGTAATCACTCGCCCAAGAAGGGGTTGAAGCGGTTAAATACTGGGTGAAAATAAAGGTATCACCCGAGCCATCTGTGCGGTGCGCGGTGATAATGGCATGATCGGGTAGCTTCACGCTGGGGTTTAATTTTGCGATCGCCGCATCATTCCAGTGGGTGATTTTGCCGCTGTAAATACCCGCCAAAACAGGGCCACTTAATTTCAAGTGCGCGCCATTCAAGCCTGGTACGTTGTAATTCACCATTTGGCTGGAAATGGCCATCGGAATATTCAGCATGCTGGGGTGTTGCTTCATTTGCGCATCGCTTAAATACGCATCCGAGGCACCAATTTGCGCCAAGCCCTGCATCGATTGCGCTTGGCCTGTGCCACTGCCGGTACTGGCGGTGGTGAGCTGCACGTTCGGGTTTTCTTTGGTGTAAACCGGCTGCCATAAGTTAAACAACGGATAAAGCAGGCTCGAACCCGTTTCCAGCACCGATACCGTGCCCGCCATCGCCGCGCCGGAGGCCATAATGGCCACACCGGCCAACACTGCAACGGCCGTGCCGCGCATCGTTTTGCTCATTTTTAACATCACTTGCCCCTTAAATTAAATCGACACATAAAAAGCACAACAAACTATTAATCACAAAAACTAAGAGCGGGCAGACTAAAAAAGGTTTTTGAATTTTTTATGAATATTTGATGAACAAATGATGACACCCGACTTGATACCCCAATAAAAAAACCAATAAAAAACCCCGGCTTTAACCGGGGTGGTCGATTGATAGAATGTTATTCAGCCCTAATCGACAGATTTCGTTTTATTGGCTGAATCCGACACACTCAGCAAGCGCCACGCATGGCCACCCAACAGCAGCAAAAACACCGGCAAGCCGAGCAATAAATACAGGTAATAGGTAAAAAATCGCCAAATCAGCAAAGAAATACCGATTAAACCCAAATCCAGAAACGGTGAAAGCAGCGCGCTGTAGCCCAATTCCACCCCACCTGCGCCGCCCGGCAAAAAGCTTAATTGCCCAAACAGCAACAATGCGCCCTGCACGGCGAATAAATACGACCACGGTACCGAAGCGCCGATTAGGGTAATTACCACCGCCAGAATGCTGTAGCGCAGCAGCCAATGCCCCGCGCAAAACGAAAACAACAACACGAGCTGCCAGCGCGGCAAACTCAGCACCAAGCGCACCCCTTGGCGAAATTGCATTAACCAGCGCGCCAAGCGGCGGCGGCGCTTTAAGGTTAATTTAAAGGGTTTGAGCACCGTGCCAAAAAACCGAATGAGCGCACGATGTTGGCGCAAGAGCGACCAAAAAAGCCCACCCCCCGCACCGAATAACACCAACGTCACCAGCAGCAGCCAAATCGGGTCATCAAAACCCCCGTGCAGCGCTAAAGAAATCAGCGCCACGGGAAACGCCACCACAAAAAACACGCCATCCATAAAGTGATCGATCGCGTACATGGCCGCCGCCCGTGCACTGCGCAGGCCTTTTTGCTTTAAAAGCGTAATGTAGGTGAGCGCGCCGCCCGCCCCCGCAGGCGATGCCGCGCCAGCAAACTCGGTGGCGACCACCGCCGCATAGCTCCACCCGCCCGGCAGGCGCACCCCCATGCCCAAAGCCAGTAATCGCAAGCGAAAGCTGTTGAACAACCAACCCAACAGCACCATGCCAGTCATCGCAAACCAGCCTTGCAGCGGCACCAAAGGCAGGTAATGCCCTATTGAGCCGCCGCCCAAAACGAGTGGCACGGCTAAACTTGCCAGAAGTGCCAGCATAAGCATCCAGATTAAGCGCCGCCGATGCCGATTAAGCGCCATGATGCGGCCCCATTACCAGCGCCGATTTAACGGCGCATGGCCGCTGCGCCAAGACAGCCGCCAGCGCCTCTTGCCAAAATCGCACGGCACAAGGCCAATCGGCATCCACCGGGTGTAAGCCTAATCGAATGGGGGTTGCCGCTTGCTCAGGGTGCAATAACCTTGCGAGTAATTGGGCATTATAAATTTTCGATAATCGACGACGCCACGCAGCACGCACACTCCACACCAGCGAGGTGGCGGCGGTTTTTTGTCCGGTTTTAAGGTTAATCAACCCCGTGCGGGTGGCGTACCAATCAAAATTCAACTGCGTTAAAGCCGCTATGCTGCCTGCACTGGTTAACCACGCGGGTGCCACAAAACCGCGCGCCGACCAACCACAGGCAGCCAAATCATCCTGCCCCTGAATCAATAATTGCCGCGCCGCTGATTCGCCCAATTCGGCAAACTCGCCCTCAAGGGTGTAGATACGCCGCCGCACCCAATCGACTGGGGTGCGCACGGGGCGGCTATCGGCATGGTAAAACCCGTGCAACACCACTTCATCACCCAAGGCGATGCGGGCATCCAACCAAGCGCGAAATGCGGTGTGCTCCGCCAAGGGCGCATCGCCGTGGTAACGCGGCACCACAAGCAAGGTCACCGGCATGGAGCCTTGTGGGGTAATCCACGGAGCCAGTGCATCCAGCAGTGCCATGCAACGCGCTTGCGTGCGGGGCGCCACATCATGCAGCACCAAGGCCGCATAGGCTGAATTTTCTATTTTATTCATTCGGTTGATTCACTAGAGGATGGCTTGACGCCGGTTCTACCATCGATAAGGTGGCGGGTTGAATCTCGCCTTGCGAGCGCAATTGGCGCAAATCGCCCAGCATGCGCTCAAACCGAGCTGGCCAGCCGAACGTAGCCACCACCCGTGCGCGTGCCGCCGCGCCCAAGGCCACTGGGTTTCGCGCAAATACCGAATCAATCGCTGCCGCGAATGCCGCCGCATCATTGGGCTGCGCTAGGGCGCCTACCGAGTCATCTACCAATTCTGGCACCGCGCCACTGTTTACCCCAATCACCGGCAAACCTGCCGCCATGCCTTCAGCAATAACCAGTCCGAAGGTTTCTTGATCGCCCGCGTGGATCAGCGCATCACAGCTCGCCAGCAAACCGGCCAAAATGCGGGGATCGGATACAAAATCCACCACGGTGTGCGCCAAATCAGCCGGGCGCGGCATATCGGAGCCGATCAGCAGCAGATGATAAGGCGCGCCTAACCGGCGCAGGGCATCGAACAATACGCTTAAGTTTTTCTCGATGGCATTGCGCCCGGCATACACCAGCAGCCGGGCATCGGCGGGAATACCTAAACGCACCCGCATGGCATCATCACGCCGCTGCGGGGTGAACATATCAGTATCGACCCCCAAAGGCTGCGTGCTCACACGGCGCAAACCTAACCCGTGCAAACGCTCGGTCATAATTTGGCTCGGTGCAAACACCCAATCCATATGGCCATATAAATGCTGGATGTAGCGCTTAATTGGCGCACGCGTCCAGCCGCCAAAGCGCAGGGCGGTCATGCGGGTTAAGTCAGAATGAAAAAAACCCACCACCGGCACATCCAACGCCCGCCCCGCCGCCATAGCAGCCCATGCCAAACGATACGGATCGCCCGCTTCGATGACATCGGGTTGTCGCTCAACGAGCGCATCAATCCAAGGCTGCGCCCGCAAGGGGAATCGATACCCCTTGCCCATGGGCAGAGCGGGCACCGTGCGGGTGGTTAAAACGCCTTCTTCTAGGCGCGTGCTGTGCGCACCCGGCACCACCAAGCTATGACGCAAGCCGGTATGCGCTGCGCAATACGCCCGTTTGGCCAGAATATAGCGCCGCACGCCACCCGAGGCCGGCCCCCAAAACATCGTAATATCGGCTAAATGCACGTTGCGCCCGTTGAGTTTAAAAATTTGTTTAAAAAAGCGCGCCCAATCGCCGCAATGTAGCCATAAAGCATGACAAAACGACTGAAACTTGGCGATTGCCCCCCGATTATCCCGCCCGACGCTGCACCGATTCCACCGATAATAAGCTCTGTAACCGCTTCATGAGCGGCACAATATCGGTGGACCCCGGCAGCTCAATGTGCAAGGCCACATCGGTCAGACCACTGTTGCGCTCCAGCCGCGAGCGGCTTTCTAAAATGCGCGCCTTGAAGGGCACGAGCACCGGCCCCAAATCGGACCAAAACCGCGCGGCATCATCCACAAGCACATCCAGACGCAGTGTTTGCGCCCAAGTGGTTTGCCCGCTGGTCCAATCCACGGCCAGCACCCGCTCGGGATATTGTTCAGCCAAGTGTTTAAGATTACTGCAATCGGCCTTGTGCAAGCGCAAGCCCTGCCCCCGCGTGATAAACGCCCGCACCGCATCACCAGGGCGCGGATGGCAGCAACCCGCTGGCTGCGCTTTCATACCATCTAGAGATAACCCGATGCTTGAGGTTTCATCTAAAAAAACCGGTGCTTTCGCCTGCGCTATCGCATCGGGATGCGCTATGGCGCGCGCCGCTTTGAGCAACGTGGGCGCGTCAATCCGGCTTGAGCCAACCGCATCAAACAAGGCATCCATACTTTTGACATGGAGCGCCGCAAGCAACCGCGCTTGATCGCTACGATTTAACCCGAGCCGCCGAAATAGCCGATCACACTGCGCCGCGCCCGATTCCCGCACGGCAGATTGATCGAGCCTATGAAACCAATTACGCACCTTGGCGCGGCTGCTGGCCGAGGTAAGAAACCCACTTTGCGCGCTGGCCCATTCTCGGCTGGGCGTGGGGTTGGTTTGTGTCAGAATTTCTACCCGATCCGCTTGGCTCAACACCGTTTTAAGCGGCACAATTTGACCATTAATTTTGGCGCCTTTGCAGCGATGCCCCACTAGCGTATGCACCCGATACGCATAATCGAGCACCGTTGCACCCTGCGGCAGGGCAAAAATATCGCCCTCGGGCGTAAACACATACACCATCGCCGCCACCGGTTCTGCGGGAGCGCCTGCCGCCAGCGCTTGCCGCAAACGATTTAATTCGGTGGCAAACGAATCAACCGCGCTCCCAACGCCTTCTTTGTAACGCCAGTGCGCCGCCACCCCAAGCTCCGCCTGCGCGTGCATGGCACCCGTGCGAATTTGCACTTCAACGGCTTTATCTTGATGCGCCAAAACCGCCGTGTGCAACG
Source organism: Halothiobacillus neapolitanus (assembly GCA_022730245.1). Taxonomy (GTDB): domain Bacteria; phylum Pseudomonadota; class Gammaproteobacteria; order Halothiobacillales; family Halothiobacillaceae; genus Halothiobacillus; species Halothiobacillus neapolitanus_A. The sequence goes on along the minus strand of DZCK01000010.1, from coordinate 17,469 downwards.
ATTGATAGCCATTCTCTTTGGGGCGCGCGATGTAATCATCGTATTCGCTCTCAATGGGCGAAAACCGATTGTGCACCACGCTTAGCGCGGCATAGCAATCGGCCACCGAATCCACCGCCACCCGCAAGGCACGCACATCAAATAACGCATCGAAGCTCAACTTTTTGCGCTGCATTTTCCCCCAAATGCTGTAGATGTGCTTGGGCCTGCCCACCACATGGGCATTAATGCCTGCCGCTTGCAAAGCTTGTGCTAAATCAAGGCGCACTTGGGTTAAATACGTTTCGCGCTCAGCACGCCGCTCATCAATTAAACTGGCAATGCGTTTGTAGATCGCGGGCTCTAGATGGCGAAACGCCAAATCTTCTAACTCCCATTTAATTTGCCCCAAGCCTAAGCGGTGCGCAATCGGCGCATACACATCTAAGGTTTCAGCCGCCAGTTGGCGGCGCTTTGCTTCATCTGGCTCAGAAGCCAACCCCCGCAAACGCTCTAAGCGATGCACTAATTGAATCAGCATGACCCGCACATCACTGATCGAGGAGAGCAGCAAGCGGCGCAAATTTTCAACCCAATCGGCCGATTGCTCGCGGCGATATTGCTCGCCTAACTGCATTAAACGCTGCATTTGTGCGACTTGTTCAGCCACCCCGATGCCAAATTCAACCTGCAAGGCCGCAGGATCAGTCCGCCCCAAAAGCCTAGGGTCGGATAAAACACACGCAATGAGCGTATCGCGATCTGCGCCAATGTCACTTAACACCAAAGCCGCCCGAGGCCCGCGCGCACGGGTCACATCCCCATCCCAAACCGCAGCCGCCCGCTGGCAAGCCGCCAAAATTTTTACATCATCTGCCGTTAACGCAGCCAAAGCCGCGCATAACGATTCATTCGACGCATCAAGGGCATGCCGCATACTTCACTCTCAAGCAAAACGCGCCGCACGCGAAACAACGCGGGCACTTTAACAAAGCAGAATAATTAAATTGTCATACTACACTGGCTAGATGCCAGCGCGTCAGGGCGGGTTTGTGGTTTAATCTGGCCACTTGCCCCGCGCGCCGATTACGCTGCGCCATTTTACCCCTCTTATTACTCACGCGAGGCCGCGATGTCTAACCCCGAAACTTTCGACTTGCACGCTGAACATCATCGGGTTAACCGTAATTCGTGGCTGCGCGCCTCGGTGATGGGCGCTAACGATGGCATCGTGTCTGTATCCAGCTTAATGCTCGGTTTTATCGCCTCAAATGCCGCCACCCCCACCATCATCCTCGCAGGTTTAGCCGGATTGGTCGCAGGCGCGATGTCGATGGCCGCCGGTGAATATGTCTCGGTGCAATCGCAAAAAGATACCGAACAGGCCGACTTAGTACAGGAAGCCCATGAAATAAAACATAACTTCGCCTTCGAGCAACGTGAGCTTTCTGCGATTTATGTCGAACGGGGGTTATCTAAACCCTTAGCCGATCAAGTGGCCGCCGAACTCATGGCGCACGATGCCTTGGGCGCCCATGCCCGCGATGAGCTGGGCCTGCATGAAATTACCCGCGCACGCCCCATGCAAGCGGCACTGTCATCGGCGGCCGCGTTCTCGGTGGGTGCCGGCATGCCACTGCTCACCGCCCTTTTGGTTCCCCACGCCTGGCTATTTGGCGGCGTGATTACCATGACGCTGCTCGCCCTCATTATCTTAGGCAGCTTGGCCGCATGGACGGGCGGCGCTTCTATTGTTCGGGGCGCCTCACGCGTGCTCATTTGGGGCGCTGCGGCTATGGCCGCCACCTCGGTGATAGGCCACTTTTTCGGAATCAGCGTCTAAGCGCTTGCCAGCAACGGCGGGTTACCCCGATAATGCCGAGCTTCGCGGGTGTAGTTCAATGGTAGAACTTTAGCTTCCCAAGCTAATAGCGTGGGTTCGATTCCCATCACCCGCTCCAAAATGCCCTCGCTTCTGCTATTACCCCAAATCATTCTTGCAATCGGTCACGGGGTTGGATTCCACCTTTTTTACACAAATTGATTTGCTCGCAAGCGAACAAACGGTGATGTAGCGGAAGCGCTATGTACCAAGCTAAACTTGCCCGCAAACAGCAATAAACGAACCCATAGCCCCTAACGCGTGGCGCGGAAAGCCTGTTAAAGTCCGCCTGAACGCCAACCCCGCATAACCAATCCGCGCAAAAAAATGAATTTATCCCGCCAATCAGACAGGCAGCCAAGGGGCATCGTGTAGAATCCCTATGTTAGCGAATCAAAAGTAACCCAGCGCAAAGTGGGTTTGCTTTGATGGTCGCGGCGATAGTCAAACGCATAAAAACCATTCGAGAGCGTTATTTTGTCTCATACGGACTGCATTATTATCGGCTCCGGCATTGCCGGGCTCACCACCGCGCTGCGGCTTCGCGAAGCTGGGTTTAGCGTCACAATTTTAGAGCGGGAACAGCTCGGCCGTGAGGCCTCGTGGGCCGGCGGCGGCATACTCTGCCCGCTCTACGCTTGGCGTTACCCCGAACCTGTGATGCGATTAGCCGCCGCCGGTATGGCGCGTTATCCCGCTTTTATTGAAGAATTACGCCTCAAGCAAACCACCAATCCTGAGTTTTACAAAAGTGGCCTGCTCATTTTGGACCCGATCCAAACCCCGCACGAGGCCGCGCAAATTACGACCTGGGCCACGCACTATCAGTATCCACACCAATGGCAGGCCGCTGAGGCGCACTTTTCGCATTTGCCGCATCAAAATGCACTCTGGCTGCCAGACATGAATACCGTGCGCAACCCCCGCCTACTCCATGCGCTCATTGCCGCAGTGCGCCAAGCGGGGGTCATCTTGCTTGAGCAGCAACCCGCTCGGGAACTACTGATTCAAAACAACCGCATCACGGGGGTGCGCTGTGATAACGCGACCCATAGCGCCGAACAGGTCATCGTCACGGCGGGGGCTTGGTCCGGCGGCTTGGTGCCCGGCTTAAGCCCGGCGCAAATCTTCCCGGTTCGGGGCCAAATGATTCGTTTTGAACCCACACCCGCGCCGGGTTTGCGCACCATTCTCATGGATCAAGGCATTTACCTTATTCCGCGCCAAGATGGCTCGGTGGTTGTGGGCTCCACGGTTGAACATGTTGGCTTTGATAAACACACCACCGCTGACGCCATTGCGCATTTGCATCGCAAAGCCGTGGCGCTGTGGCCGAATCTGGCGCGATGTGCCATCGCACAGCAATGGTCGGGGTTACGCCCCGGCACGCAGGATGAAATCCCCTATTTAGGTGGGCATCCCGAAATCGAAGGGCTATGGGTCGGCGCGGGGTTTTATCGCAATGGGTTGGCGATGGGGCCGGCGGTGGCTGAAATTTTAACAAACCTCATCGCAGGGCGACCGGCCATCATGGATTTAGCGGATTACAGGCTAGATCGCCCCGTATTATTTTAAACAGCGCGCCCACACGCCTATAAAACAAAAAACTAACCGAACACTCGCCCCATGCGCGTTAACTTACAGCGCGTCTTCGTTTTCTTCGCCAGTACGAATGCGCACCGCACGCTCAACCGGGTACACGAAAATCTTGCCATCACCGATTTTGCCCGAATGCGCCGATTTAATAATCGCATCGAGCACCGCATCCACCTGCTCATCGGCCACCACAATCTCAAGCTTAATTTTTGGCAAAAAATCAACGACATACTCAGCACCCCGATACAACTCGGTATGGCCTTTCTGCCGTCCAAAACCTTTAACCTCGGTGGCTGTCATGCCATTAATGCCAATCTCCATGAGCGCGCTGCGCACGTCATCGAGACGAAAGGGTTTGATGATGGCTTCAATCTTTTTCATGCACATATCCTAATCAAGTACTGAATAACTCCACGTTCTGAATGCTATTAAGCCATATCCAGCGGGTCCACATCAATCGACCAGCGTATCCCCGCTGGTCGGCGGCTGCCTTGCCATGCCTCTAACGCACTTAAAGCCGCATGCAAAACACGCCGATCGCTGGCCAACAATAACAGCTGATACCGATATCGCCCTGCCCGCCGAGCCATCGGTGCCGGCACTGGCCCCCAAATAACCAGCCGCTCGTCCGACGTTTGCCCTAACCAATCGGCCATGGTGGCAAGCAGTTGGTTTGGCGCATCGATAGAAGGGCCATCAGCACGAATTAACGCCGCCATCCGCACCGGCGGCAACCCAATTTCGGTGCGCTCGCCGAGCAAACCACGGGCAAAATACCCATAGCCGTGGCTAATCAACTGATTTAACCCCAGATGCGCGGGATGATGGGTTTGAACCAGCACCATCCCCGCCCGATCAGCCCGCCCCGCTCGTCCCGCCACCTGAATCAACTGCTGGGCAAACCGCTCCGCCCCCCGAAAATCATTGGCGAACAGCGCTTGATCGGCATCCACAATCCCCACCAGCGACACATTCGGAAAATCGTGCCCTTTAACCAAAATTTGCGTCCCGACAATCAACCGCGCCGCGCCGGAGTGAATACGCGCTAACCTTCGGTCTAATTCACCCACGCGGCTCAATGCATCGCGATCCAGCCGCTCAATTCCAAAATCGGGAAACAGCGCCGTCAGCACATCCTCAAGCTGCTCAGTACCCAAACCCCTCGGGCTTAAAGCCGCCGAACAACTCGGACAGTGCGCAGGCACAGCCTGCTCATGACCGCAATGATGACAACGCAAACGCTGTGCGTGCCGATGCCAAGTCACAAACGAATCACAGTGCGGGCATTCCGCCACCCAACCGCAGGCATGGCATAACAAATTGGGCGCATACCCCCGGCGATTGAGATACAGCATCACCTGCCCACCCGCCAGCAAATGCTGCTCAATCGCCGCCAGCAAGGCATCCGACAAGCCCCCCTGCATGCGTTGGTTGCGCACATCCAGCGGGTAAATTTTCGGTAACGCCGCCCCACCCGCCCGCTCGGGCAAACTCAACCCCTGATAACGCCCCAACTCAAGATTACGAAGCGATTCCAGGGACGGCGTCGCCGATCCCAGCACAATCGGAATAGCCAGTCGCCGTGCGCGCCAAATCGCCACATCGCGGGCATGATAGCCAAAGCCCTCATTTTGCTTGAGTGAGGCATCGTGCTCCTCATCCACCACAATCAAGCCCAAATCGGCAAACGGTTGAAACACAGCCGAACGGGTACCAATCACCACCTGCGCCGCCCCTGCACGCACGGCAAGCCAAGCGTGCAATCGATCCGCATCGGCCAATCCCGAATGCAAAACCGCTGGGCGCAAACCCAAACGGCCACTAAAACGCGTTACCCACTGCGGCGTCAACGCAATTTCTGGCACCAAAACCAAAACCTGTCGCCCTGCGGCCAACACCTCAGCGATCAGATGAAGATACACCTCGGTTTTACCGCTCCCCGTCACCCCCTCTAACAGCCACACCGCAAACTGAGCACGAACGGCCAAAACGGCTTGCACCGCCGCCGCCTGCGCGTCATTCAATTGCGGTGCCGCCACATGCGCCGCCAAAGCCTCTGGCCAAGAGGGGGGCGGCAATATCGAAAATTCCTCGATCAACCCCAATTCGACCAATCGACGACGCACACTCGCCGGCACATCCCCAAGATGCTGCACCAGCACACCGTCAGGTTTCGCAGCCAACCGTTGCATGAGATTTTTTTGCCGCAAACCGCGAATTGAGTCCGCCAACCATGCCGTATGGCCAACCTCAGTTAATTTGAAGGCCAAACGGCGCAACGGCGCGCCTTGGCGCAGGCTAGGCGGAAAAGCCGCCAATAACGTGTCGCCCAAAGGGTAGTGATAATAATCCGCCGCCCACGCCAAACAGGCCAGCAAGTCCTCATCAAGCAAAGAAGTCTCGTCAAGGCGCGATTCAATTGGCTTAATCACCCAATCTGCCGAGGCCTGCGTGGGCGCCCACAACACCCCCACACGAAATCCACGCCCCAACGGCACCCGCACGCGCATGCCCGCACAAACCGCCCTGTCGGCAGGCAGGCTATAAGTAAATAATTGCCGCAAAGGGCCGGGCAAAGCCACCTGCCAATACAACACGGGCATCTGCACGGGTATCTGGCCAGGTATCTGGGCAGGCAAATCAACAGGAATTTCAGGCATGAGGCGGAATAAAAATCCTTAACAAAAAAGCGAACATCAAAGACACATCATACTGCCTTGCAAATTAAAGATATCGCCAATGCTTGCGTCTTAAATCAACCGCCCTATAATACAAGGCCTTTTTATTGCTCGGCCATGCTCAGATTCAAACTTAATTTAAGCTTAACCTGAGGCTAAAACTGGCGTTAGCAGCAATTTTCAGCCAATTAATTCAATAGGATAGTCATTTTCATGCCATCAGTACGTGTTCGGGACAACGAGCCCTTTGAAGTTGCAGTTCGTCGGTTTAAACGCTCTTGCGAAAAAGCCGGCATCATAAGCGAGCTGCGCGAGCGTGAGTTTTACGAAAAACCCACCACAGAACGCAAGCGTAAAAATGCGGCTGCCGTTAAACGCAACCAAAAGCGGCTATCTAAAGAGCAATCCCGTCGCATTCGCTTGTTCTAAGCGAACGGCAATGCCAGCGCCTGCTTGCGGGCGCCACCAAGGAATTCTGTCATGAGCGCCGAACTAAGCCCATTAAAAGCCCAGTTAACCCTCGACATGAAGCAGGCAATGAAATCCGGCGATAAACAACGCCTTGGGGTAATTCGTCTGCTTTTGTCTGCGATCAAGCAAAAAGAAGTCGATGAGCGCGTGGTGCTTACAGATGACGATATTTTCGCCATCCTAGTCAAACAAACCAAGCAACGGCGCGAGTCTATCGCACAGTTTCAAACCGCCAACCGAGCCGATTTGGTCGCCACCGAACAGTACGAGCTTGAGGTGATTGAAACCTACTTGCCAGAAAAACTCAGTGAAACCGAAATTCGGCAAATTATCGCGGAAATTATTGCCGACATGGGCACGGTGGGTGTCGCGCAAATGGGCGCGGTCATGAATGCGGTGCGCGCTAAAGTCGCGGGGCGGGCCGATCTTGCGGCGGTAAGCCAATGGGTCAAAGCAGCAATTACGGGTTAAACCCAACAGTAAACCGCGCCACTCAATGATTGGGTTGCACTTGCCTAAAAAAATTTCTTAGAAAAACTTTCTAGAAAAACTTTAGTGCAATCGGCTCGCGTCAGAATAAACTAGCCTAAGCCTGTTTTGTGGCACCAGCGCATCTGTTGCCCGCAGGTATAAGCAGCAAAATAACGTCTACACAATTAACAAAATAATTGGCAGGTATGGGTAATGGGTGATCATTTTCAATTCTTGAATGTGCCACGACAGGATCCGGTAAAAACGCCGGCGACCGAGCGCGTGCAGCAATTTAACGAAATTTATGGCCAGTTCACCCCCGAAAAAGCCAGCGACCAAGCAGACCGCTGCCTTGAGTGCGGCAACCCTTACTGCGAATGGAAATGCCCCGTTCATAATTTCATTCCCAACTGGTTGAAACTTATCGCTGAAGGCAAATTGCTCGAAGCGGCTGAAATGTCGCATAAAACCAACTCGTTACCCGAAATTTGCGGCCGCGTGTGCCCGCAAGATCGATTGTGCGAAGGGGCCTGTACGCTAAACGATGGCTTTGGTGCAGTGACCATTGGTTCGATTGAAAAATACATCACCGATGAAGCATTCAAATTAGGCTGGCGGCCCGATTTATCTAAAGTGGTACCCACCCATAAACGCGTCGCTATTGTGGGTGCAGGCCCTGCGGGCCTTGGTTGCGCCGATATTTTGGCGCGTCATGGCGTTAAAGCTGTCTTATTTGATCGCCACCCCGAAATCGGCGGCCTACTGACTTTTGGCATCCCCCCGTTCAAGCTTGAAAAATCCGTGTTACAAACACGCCGTGAAATTTTTGAAGGCATGGGCATCGAATTTCGGCTGAACACCACGGTTGGCACCGATGTTTCCATGGCATCGTTGCTGGCTGATTATGATGCCGTTTTTCTCGGCATGGGCACCTATACGGCCATGCGCGGCGGCTTTCCCGGTGAAGAGATGAGCGGCGTGCATGAAGCCCTGCCATTCCTTATCGGCAACATTAATCAGGTCATGGCCTACCCCGGACAAGATCCGTTCGTTAATGTGGAAGGCCAGCGCGTGGTGGTGCTTGGCGGGGGTGATACGGCCATGGATTGCACGCGCACCTCGTTGCGGCAAAACGCGGCCCGCGTTACCTGCGCATATCGCCGCGATGAAGAAAATATGCCCGGTTCGCGTCGAGAAGTCGCCAATGCGCGCGAGGAAGGCGCAGAGTTCTTATTTAATCGCCAGCCCATTGAAATAGTGGGTGAAAACGGCCAAGTAACGGGCGTTCGTTTCGTTGCAACCCAGCTCGGCGAGCCGGATAATCGCGGCCGCCGCATGCCTGAAGTTATCCCCCATTCGGAGCATATTATCGAAGCCGATACGGTGCTTATCGCCTTTGGTTTTCGCCCCTCCCCAGCGCCTTGGCTTGGCGATATAGGCGTTGAAATTGATAACAGCGGGCGGGTTATTGCCAATCAAAACCAAAGCCTACCGGCATTTCAAACCACAAACCCCAAAGTGTTTGCCGGGGGCGATATGGTTCGTGGCTCAGATTTGGTGGTAACCGCCGTTTTTGAAGGGCGCAATGCCGGTTTTGGCATTTTGGATTACCTCAACGTTTAATCCAATCCCTGCACGATCAGCCCGCCTTACGGGCTAAATTCAACTCGAGGAATTTTATCGCATGAGCGAATCCGCCCTTCCAGCTAATCCCTATGGCCTGAAAAATGATCGCTTTATTCGTGCCCTGCTGCGCGAACCAATTGATTGCACGCCCATCTGGATTATGCGTCAAGCGGGGCGCTATTTGCCCGAATACCGCGCCACCCGCGCTAAAGCGGGTAGTTTTATGGATTTATGTCGCTCAGCTGAGCTTGCTTGCGAGGTCACGCTGCAACCACTCGAACGGTTTGATTTAGACGCAGCCATTTTATTTTCCGACATTCTCACCATCCCCGATGCCATGGGTCTTGGCTTAACCTTCACCACCGGCGAAGGCCCCGTGTTTGCACGCCCACTGCGCAGCCGTCACGCCATTGAGCAATTGCCGATTCCCGATCCCGAAATTGAGCTTCGTTACGTGATGGATGCCGTGGGCACCATTCGTAAAGCGCTAGATGGCCGTGTGCCGCTCATTGGCTTTTCAGGCAGCCCGTGGACGCTCGCGACCTATATGGTTGAAGGCGGCTCGACCAAAGAATTCGCCCATATTAAAGGCCTCATGTATAGCGATCCGGCCAGCGCGCATTTATTACTGGATAAACTCAGCACGGCGGTAACCGATTACTTAAATGCCCAAGTTCGGCGCGGCGCTCAAACCCTCATGATTTTTGATACTTGGGGCGGTGTGCTGTCCCCAGATAAATACCGCGAATTTTCGCTGGCCTATATGCAAAAAATCGTAAATGGCCTGATTCGCACCCATGAAGGTGCGCGCATACCCGTTATTTTATTTACCAAAGGGGGCGGCCAATGGGCCGTTGATATGGCTGATACCGGTGCCGATGGCATCGGCGTTGACTGGACTGCCGATATGAGCCAAATCCGCCAACAAGTCGGCCACCGCATCGCGCTTCAAGGCAACCTAGACCCCAGCGTACTGTATGCCCCCGATGCGGTTATTGAACAAGAAGTCGCCCGTGTGCTGCACACTTTTGGCCACGGCACCGGACACGTCTTTAACCTAGGTCATGGGATTCATCAGCATGTAAACCCAGATAAAGTGGCCACTTTAGTGAATGCCGTGCACCGATTAAGCCGGCCCTACCATCAGGCATAAGGCGCGCCAAACGCGTCTAAACCCGCTCAGCGCGTTCATCTAGCAGTGCTTTAAGCTTTGCCTGAGAAGCGCGCGGCACAGGCCCACCACGGGCAGAGGCCAAAGGCGCTTCTTTAATCGCGGCGCGATCAAAAACCACCAAATCAAATGGCACCTCGAAGGCCACAAAACTTAAAACCAAAGCCCGCTCAAGCCGCCCACTTCGATAGTGATAACGGCGCTCCGATTCCGCAAAAGGAATATTTTTCCCCATCAGAAAAGTCATCACCTCTTCGGGTGTATCAGCAAATAAGTGCAAGGTAATTTTTGAATCATGATCGGCCGTGCCCGAAAGCACTGAACCGACCAAGCGCGGTGAAAATTCATCAAAAAACACCATCGCCTTTAAGGCTTCTGTACGCAAGCGGCGGAGCGCTTCACTCTGAAACGGTCGAAAAACCATCTGGTATTGGCGAATTTCAGCCTCAAGCCGCGTACAGTCAACCGCGCTATAGCGCTCATCAAGGGAAAAACCCAAACGATCGGCCGCCCGGCGAAGCGCCGATGCCCGATTGAGCGACCCATCATCGACGCACATTCGCGCAGCTGCGCGCAAAACAGATTGATCAGCCGGACCCTGCGAATGCGTCATAAAAAGCCCTCCTTTTGCGCATCACGACCACGCGCCGCTCGGGTGCGGGCGGTGTAAAGGCTCATCACGTCTAAGTCATACAAAGCCAAATCAAAGCGAACCAAACAAGCATAAGGCGAAAAACGCTTTTAAAACAAATCGTTAATCAAATTTTGCGGCACCGCGTCCACCGGAATAGGGGCTGAAAGTGGGGATTCATCGGCAGGCCCGCGCGTGGTATCAAAATACTCACGCACACCACCACGACTGCCCGCAGCAATTTTATCGCCGGTTTGCGGGTCAATCATCACCTCAACCACGCCAGGCGGCGGCGTATCGGGCTTATCACTCGGCGGGGGCAGCATCGCCTTCATAAAATCAGACCAAATCGGTAAAGCCGCCGTACCGCCCACCTCACGGCGCCCTAACGGCGTATTGTCATCAAAGCCGACCCAAGCCGTGGCCACCCAGCCTGGCCCAAAGCCTGTGAACCAGGCATCGCGCTGCTCGTTGGTTGTGCCGGTTTTACCACCAATATCGTTGCGTTTCAAAGCGCGATAAGCCGCACCCCCCGTACCCATCCGCACCACATCGCGCAGGGCGGAACGCATTAAAAACGCATTTTGTGCCGAAATAATTCGGGGTGCCTCGCTGGTATCGGGCGAGTCCAGCGCACAATCGTTACAGAGACTCACCGAAGGATGGCTATACAGCGCCGCATTGTCGCCCCCATCCACTTCTGTCACAAGATAAGGCGCAATGCGAAAACCACCGTTCACAAAAGTCGAGAATGCGCCCACCAACTCAAGCGGCGTTAACGTGTAGCTACCCAGCGCCATCGAGGCGGTAGCCGCCCAATTTTTGGTAGGCAAGCCAAATCGCGTGGCGTATTTCAGTACGTTTTCAGGCCCCAAAGCGTCAATGAGACGAATTGAAACCAAATTAACCGAATGCACCAAGGCCATACGCATGCGCATAGGGCCGCCAAATGTTTTCTCATAGTTTTGTGGACGCCAATCCACCCCTTGCCTGACGCCGTTTTTAACCACCACAGGCGAATCATTAATGAGCGTTGCCCAAGTAAAGCCATGATCTAACGCGGCTGAATATAAAAACGGCTTGAAGCCAGAACCCGGCTGTCGCTCGGCTTGGGTCACATGATTAAATTTACTATCGTGATCGAAATCAAAACCGCCGACCAAGGCGCGAATCGCCCCCGTATCGGGGTTTAATGCCACAAAAGCACCACTCACTGCGGGAATTTCAGCCAAGCGCCAATGCGCATCGTCCATAGCCTGTAATCGAATTAAATCGCCAGCAGCCAGTACATCACCCATCATTTTAGGCTTAGGGCCGCACCGATTTTCAGACTCATAACGGCACGCCCAACGCACTGCATCAAATCCCAGTGTTTGCGTTGAACCATCACTCATTAAAACCGTGGCTTCTTTCGGCGCGACCGTTAGCACCACCGCAGGCACCAACCCGCCAACTATCGGGGTTGCCTGCAACTTTTCACGCAGCGCATTTAAATTCCCGAGCAAGTTCGCCCAATGGTTTTCAGCCCCGCGATAACCATGGCGTCGATCATAAGCCAGCAAATTATCCCTGAGCGCTAAGCGCGCCACGGCCTGCGCTTTGGGGTCGATGGAAGTATGCACACTTAAACCCATTTCATAGGCCTTATCACCATACTGAGCCACCATTTTCTGGCGCACCATCTCAGCCACAAAAGGCGCGGGCGTTTGGATTAACGCACTCGCAAACAAATGCCCGGGCAAGGTGGCCTGCATCGCTTGATCGTAAGCTGCCTGATCTACTTGCCCCAGCGCCAGCATCCGGCCTAAAACATATGCGCGCCGCGCCAACGCCTTATCCGGATTAGACACGGGATTGACCGATGAAGGCGCTTTGGGCAATGAAGCCAGCATGGCCGCCTCCGCCAAAGTAATTTGATCGAGCGATTTGCCAAAATAAACTTGCGCCGCCGCCTTAACCCCATAAGCGCGATTACCCAAAAAGATTTTATTGAGGTAAAGCGTCATGATTTGCTGCTTAGTCAGCGTGTGCTCAATTTTAATGGCAAGCAAAATTTCCATCAATTTTCGGCTATAGGTTTTCTCGCGACCCAAGAAAAAATTCCGCGCCACTTGCATTGTGATAGTCGAGCCGCCCTGCCCCTTATGGCCTGTTTTAACAAGCTCATAGGCCGCGCGAAACAAGCTTTGAATATCCACCCCCCCATGCTCAAAAAACCCATCATCCTCAGCTGAGGTAAAAGCATCCACCACAACCTTAGGAAGCTCATCAAAGGTGACAGGGAAGCGGCGTTTTTCACCAAATTCGGCCATTAAACCGCCATCGGCATCGTAAACACGCATCGGGATTTGATATTGCACGGTCGATAATTCCGTCACATTAGGCAGCTGCGTGTTGTATACTTGATACACAACACCCACCCCACCAATAGCAAAAATCAATAAAAAACCAAGCACATACAGAACAAATTTGATAAGTTTCATTTAATTGGTGTGAACCTAAGTTTTTTTGCAACACAAAGTGCGAGATTACAAGAATATTCGACAAACCTACAGGTTTTGCCCTAGGATGCGTCGGTGGACTTAAAAGTGCGCGTGCAACCATAGCGCACACCCAAAGGGAAGGGAATGACCGTGCCATTATTTACATCAAAAACTCATCGTCTTGGCGTTGACGTTAGCTCAACTGCAGTTAAAGTTCTGATGCTTGAAAAGCATCGCAATGGCTATCGCCCCACGGCCTTCGCCATTGAGCCGATACCCGCAGGCGCCGTGCAAGATAAAACCATCACTGATCCCGATGTCGTTGCCGGCGCATTAAGCCGTGCACTCTCTCGATCTCGGGCAAAAACCAAGCACATCGTTATGGCCGTGCCCACAGGCGCCACTGTCAGTCGTGTGCTAAATATTCAAAATCCAGGCAATCAATTTGAACTTGAAGAGCAAGTTCGCATGGAATCGGATCAATACATCCCCTTTCCCATTGATGAGGTCAGCCTAGATTTTGAGCCGCTGCACAACACGGCCGAACCGATCGCCAAGAAAAAGAAAACAGACGAGGATATTTACCTCAGCGTCATTATGGCCGCCACGCGCTCAACAAATGTTGAAGCGCGGGTTGCCGTGGCAGAAGCGGCGGGGCTCACGGTTGAAGTGATGGATGTGGAATCATTTGCCGTCCAAAACACCTACACCGAAATTATTGCGCCCACCCTCACAGCGGAAGATCGGGCGCAGCCGGTTGCCATGCTGGATATTGGTGCCAACACCACCACCATTAATGTATTTAATGGTGAAAACATTATTTACAGCAAAGAACATCCTTTTGGCGGCAAATTGCTCACCAATGAAATTTCGGCCTATTACGGGCTTTCTTTTGACGAAGCAGAAGAAAAGAAACGTAACGACACGCTCCCCGATGATTATCACCGCAAAGTCTTGCAGCCATTTATTGACAACATGGCCATGCAAGTTGAACGATTTATTCAGTATTTTTATGCCGATACCAATGCAGGGGCTATCGGGCTTATTTTGCTCGGTGGGGGCACTGCCAACACACCGGGCGTTATCGACCGCATTAATAATGAAACCGGCATTCGGACGCGCACCGCGAATCCGTTTATTGCCATCGGCCAAGGATCAAGGATTTCAGCAGAATTGTTAGCCAATCATGGCGCATCCATGCTGATTGCGTGTGGCCTCGCATTACGGAGTTTTGACCAATGAGAAGAATTAACCTCCTCCCCTGGCGTGATTTACGCCGCCAAACCCTGCAACGAAATTTCGTTGTTCATATGGCTGGCTCTGTTATAGCCGCTTTAGTTATCGGCGGCGGCATCCATCTGTACGGACAAAGTCAGCTTGATTTCCAAGATCAACGCAACCAGTATCTCAATGGCGTAATTAAAGACTTGGATCGAAAAATCCAATCAATCAATGAGCTTAAAAAGAAAAAAGAAGAGCTTATCGCTCGCATGCAAGTCATTGAAAAGCTTCAATCTAGCCGCCCCATCATCGTGCATTTAATGGAAGATTTCGTTAAAACCCTACCCGATGGCATTCAGCTCACCAACATCAGCATCACGGGCGACAAAACCATCTCATTACAGGGTTATTCCGATGCCCAAGCCCGCGTGGCCGATTATTTAAGACAACTCAACAGCTCAGGCTTCATTGAAGGCGCCGTCATTGTTGGTTCAGGCATTTTGGCGCAAGAACCAGGGAAAAACGCACCCTCATCCAACCGGTATGTATTCTCAATCACCGCCACAATCAAAGCCCCAAAACCAGCTGAAGCGGCCAAGGAGAATTAAGAGATGGATCTCAACGAACTTAAAAACCTTGATTTTCAAACCATTGGGTTAGCATCGCTTGGCACCCGCCTTGTTATCTTCTTATTTATCATCGTGCTCATTGTGGGTGCCGTGATTTATTTCGACACCCTGCCCCAGCGCGATGAACTCGCCCAAAAGCAGCGTCAAGAAGTGAGCTTACTTGAAACCATTACCACCAAACAAAAATTGGCGGCTAATCTTCAGGCCTATCAAGATCAACTTAAAGAGATGCAAACGCGCTTCGGCGAATTACTTCGGCAGCTGCCCAATAAAAGCGAGGCAGAAAATCTCATTATTGATGTAGCACAAACCTCACTGAAAAATGGCCTAAAAAACCAACAAATTCAGCCCGGTGCAGAAATCAAACACACGTTTTATGCTGAAATGCCTTATACGCTCACCTTGCAAGGCACCTACAACCAGCTGGCTAAATTCATCAGCGATACCGCCAACTTGCCTCGCATCGTAACGTTGCATAATCCTTCGATTAAGCCGGAACAAGGAGACAAACAGGACATGAAGTCCCCACCCCTCGTCATGACCATTGTGACCAAAACCTATCGCTACCTTGAACAAAACGAAGGAGCTGGGCAATGAAACACACACACGCACAATCTCAAAGCAAGCCAAAGCAGCGGGCAGGATCAATCAAATGGTTGATTGGGCTTATGCCGCTCACCTTAGCGCTTGGTGGCTGCGCCAATCACATGGGTGATTTAACCACCAAGGTAGACCAGATTTTGGCGCGCCCCGGTGGAAAAATAGAACCCATCCCCGAGATGAAACCGCTACCCAAATATAGCTACACCGAAACGGATGCGCGCACGCCATTTCAGCCTGCCGTCACCCAAACAGCGAACAAAAGTAACGGGATTACCCCGGATATGAACCGCCCCAAAGAGCCGCTCGAAATGTATCCACTCGATGCGCTCGCCATGAAAGGCATTATCCAACGCAAAGGCATTACATTTGCGTTGGTTCGTGATGGGGATGGTGTCATCCATGAAGTTCAGGTAGGTAATTACATGGGTCTGAATTACGGCAAAGTCGTAAAAATTACCACTGATAAAATTACGCTAGAAGAAATCGTGCCCGACGGACAGGGCGGCTGGCGCACGCAATCAGCGATTGTTCAGCAAAACGCGACCAAATGATTTAAGGGGAAAACCAGATGAATAATGTTAGGGATGCTAAAAATCTTACTCGACCACTCACCACGGCCATCCGGCAATCGTTCGGTGTTTTGTCGCTATCGCTCCTTGTGCCCGCGATTGCCATTGCGGGCAATCTTGATGCCATTACAACCGAGCGTGCAGCCGATGGCGCAATCGTTGTGCACTTCAAGCTATCCGAACCGCTGAGCGGCAACCCGGATAACTTCCAAATCGATAACCCCGCACGGCTGGCCATTGATTTACCGGGCACTGTAAATAAAACCGGCGAGCGCGCACAAAAAATTGATTTAGGCCCCGTAAAGTCACTCATGATGGCCGAGGCCGGTGGCAAAACCCGCGTCGTGTTCAACCTCACGCAAGCCACCCCTTATGGCATTAACGCGGCGGGTAAAGAGCTTACCGTCACCTTCAAGCCTGCGGCAGCCGCCAACACCACCGCGAGTGGTGTTGCGGTGAGCACCATGGCTGGCAACAACCCCGCAACCGCCATGGATCGTGGCCAAAGCATCGATTTTCGCCGGGCAGAAGATGGTTCAGGTCGCCTGCTCATTCAAACCTCAGGCCCCAACACCCCGATGAAAATGCGGCGTGAAGGCAGCAATATCATCATCGACCTGCCCAACACGCGGGTCGAAACCGGTCGGTTTGATGTAAAAGATTTTGCCACCCCGGTTGAAAACGTCGATGTACGCCCTATGGGCAATGGCAGCCGCATTACCTTGCAAACCCGCAATGCGGGTGAGCACCTAGCCTACCAAACCGATAACCGTTTAGTGGTTGAAGTTAAAGCCGTGCCACAAAATCAAGGCGCACAAAATGTGGGCGAGAAAAAATTCACCGGCGAACGCTTAACCCTTAAATTCCAAGACATTCAAATTCGCCCCTTACTCCAATTAATTGCCGACTTTACCGGCAACAATATTGTGGTGAGTGATGATGTGAAAGGCTCAATCAGCTTGCGGCTTGAAAATGTGCCTTGGGATCAAGCGCTTGATTTGATTTTAGTCACCAAAGGCCTATCGATGCGTAAAAATGGCAACGTCATGTACGTAGCCCCCACCGCCGACATCGTAGCCCGCGATAAAGCCGAGCTAGAAGCCCGCCAACAAACGCAACAATTGGCACCGCTGGTTACCGACATCGTGCAAATTAACTACGCCAAAGCCGATGATATCTACAAGCTGCTTGAAGACACCTCAAAAACACGGCAAGGCGCGGGTGCAGGAACCGATGGAAAAGGCGCAACGGATAGCGCACAACGCTTTATCTCCGATCGCGGCAATATCACCGTTGATGCACGCTCTAACAGCCTGATTATTACCGACACCGCCAGCGCGCTGGATCGTATCCGAGATTTAGTGAAAAAACTCGATAAACCCGTGCGCCAAGTCTTGATTGAAACCCGCATCGTGATTGCTACCGACAACTTTGCTCGCCAGCTGGGTGTGCGTTGGGG
>DZCK01000106.1 GCA_022730245.1 Halothiobacillus neapolitanus | reverse complement strand
TCGGAGCATAGCGTTCTTACACGAGAACACTTTTATCACGTTGGTGGCAAAGAAAAAAATAGAAACCCTGTTATTGAAGCGTTGATCACAAACTTCAATGCTGTTTCGACAGAGCGTAAAGAACGCCAAACACAATACATGCTCCTTGAACCGGATGCCATTTATGGCACGACAACATAACCCGACGCTGCGCCCTAAAGCCGCGCAGCGCCGGTTACCTCTACGTTAGCCAGCGCTCTTGCTTTGATCGTCTTAAGCGCAGTGCGTTTATAGCACCTCGGCGGCGTGTTCGGCTAGGCGCGAGCGCTCGCCGCGCGCGAGGGTGATGTGTGCGCCATGTGGCCAGCCTTTGAAGCGATCAACCACAAAGGTTAAGCCCGAGGTGGTTTCGGTTAAATAGGGCGTATCAATTTGCGCCACGTTGCCTAGGCACACCATTTTTGTGCCTGGCCCTGCGCGCGTGATGAGTGTGCGCATTTGTTTGGCGGTTAAATTTTGTGCCTCGTCGATAATCACGAACTTGTTTTGGAATGTTCGGCCGCGCATGAAGTTGAGCGAGCGAATTTTAATGCGCGAGCGCAGTAAATCGTTCGTTGCCGCGCGCTCCCAGCCACCGCCACTGCTGGCATCGGTTTTGGCCAGCACTTCTAGGTTATCCATGAGTGCGCCCATCCATGGGGTCATTTTTTCTTCTTCGGTGCCGGGCAAAAAGCCGATATCTTCGCCCACGGGGATGGTCACGCGGGTCATGATAATTTCGGAGTACCTATTTTTCTCCAGCGTGAGCGCTAAAGCCGCAGCCAAGGTAATTAAGGTTTTGCCTGTACCGGCCTGCCCAAGCAGGGTGACGAAATCCACATCGGGATCCATGAGGTGATTGAGCGCAAAGCTCTGCTCCCGATTGCGGGCATTAATGCCCCACACGGATTGCCGTTCGTGCTGAAAATTAATGGCACTTTCCACAACGGCCGAGCCATCGGCATCAATCTCACGCACGATGCCGGAAAACGGTGTGGCGCCTTCAATGAATACGCATAAATTCACATACCAATCGGCCGTTTGGGGCCCGCGCACTCGGTAAAAGGCGCGGCCTTCTTCCTGCCAAGATTCCAGTGCTTTGCCGTGGCTTTCCCAAAAATCGGCCGCCAAGGGCACAATGCCGCTATGCAGCAGCGATACGTCATCGAGTACCTGATCGTTATGATAATCCTCGGCTTTCAGGCCAAGCGCGGTGGCTTTGATACGCAGGTTAATATCTTTGGATACCAAAATAACATCGCGATCGACCACGCGGTGGCGCAAAGCAAGCGTGACGGCCAAAATTTGATTATCGGGGCGACCACCCGGCATGCCGGCCGGTAAATCGTAGGTTTCGATTTCGGTTTGTAGATACAAGCGCCCCGCCACGCCCGCCCGCTCATTATTTTTTGATAGCAACGGGCTTTGAATCGGCAGGCCCTGATTAATATTGGCTAAATCGGCATCTTGCAATAAATCATCCAAAAACCGGCTGACTTGGCGCACATTACGCGCTGTTTCTGTGGTGCCTTTTTTGCCGTTATCCAGCTCTTCAATCACGACCATGGGCAGATAAATATCGTGCTCCATGAACCGAAAAATTGATGTCGGATCGTGCATTAATACGTTGGTATCTAGCACAAACAGGCATTGTTTTTGGCGGGTGTTGTTAATCATTAAACGCTAAGCCTCCTAGGCAACCGGGAATTTATCGACAAACTCAACTCATTAAACTCAGGGATTGGCGGCGTGAATTGCCGCAAGCACCGCTTGCGCGTGGCCTGCGACCTTCACCTTGCGCCACTCGGCGTGCAAAACCCCATTGGGCGCTATTAAAAATGTGCTGCGCTCAATGCCCTCAAAGGTTTTACCGTACATATTTTTGGTGCGCATCACATCGAACACGCGGCTCACCGATTGATCGGTATCCGCAATTAACGGAAAGCTTAACCCTTGCTTGGTACAAAATTTGGTATGGCTGGCGGCATCATCGTTGGATACCCCCACCACAACCGCATTCACCTCGGTAAAAGCAGGGAACAGTTGTTCAAAATCTCGCGCTTCTGTGGTGCACCCCGGTGTGTTATCACGCGGGTAAAAATACAGTACCAGCCATTGCCCCAAATAGGTTTGCTCATCAATAAAAAGCCCCGCCGCAGTTGTTCCACGGAAGGGCTTAATCACATCGTTTCGCTTCAGTTGCGGCATTAAGCCACTCCTTGATTCGTTAGGTTAAAAGTTAAAAGGTGCGCTCCGGCTCAATGGCCGCATCTAAATTCAAGCTATCGCATAAATCGAAAAAATCAGACTTAAACTGCCCCAAATGACAGCGTGCAGGTAACTCAACCTGAGCCCGCAGCTGAATTAAACGCTCGCTACTGCGGGCGGGGCGATAGGCTCGCGTTGAAATATCGCGCAAAATCACCTCTTGTTTTGCACAAAACCGCGTAATGGCAGCCAACATATCGGCTGATTCAAGACCAATGGCATCTAATATATAAGGCAATACAGGCTCACGTTCTGCCGCTGTTTTCTCATGCTGCACCTGAATTTCAAGCGCTTGGCGCAAAGCAAATTCTCGCAAAACTGATTCAACCCGCGTCACGCGATCCCAGTTACCAGCAATCCGTAAGGCAAAAACAACGCGTTGTTCAAACGCCATAAAATGACTATCGAGCGCCCGGCATTGCTGCTGCTGAATTAACCCTAATAAATCAGCCAATTGAGATGCGCTGAGTTGGCCAAATAAATTGACGATCAACTGAGTTTGCATCATGACATGGGGTTTGGTTAGATTTGATGACATACGTTTGATTCTAGCAGCCTCACCGAGTTAAGGCACGCGGCGGATTGCTGCGCGCAAAAGCGGGGGAATTTGGTTCATAAGCAGTTCACTATATTAAGGCTGTTTATTCTTGATGAACTAAATCAGTTTGTCAGCGTTTGCTAATACAGTAACAATACGTTGGCTAATAGTTAGAAACAACAACACGGGGTGAGTCTAATGCGTAATTTATTGAAGGCATCGGTACTGGGTGTCGCGATCATGTCTTTGTCGGGCTGCGGTTTTTTATCGATTAAAGACAAACTTGATCCACAAGCTATGGATGTGTATAGCGGCATGTATGACCGCTTTGTCAGCAGCGGCGGCGACTTGGGTGCGGCTACCGTTTGGCGCATGGAAGTGGATAAAGGCTTAACACCGGATGACATCAAAACCAGTATTGCATCGGCCTCTGTTGGTACGGGCTTGAAAGACGTGGGTGAAATGCCTTTGTCCAAACAGTTGGAACTGGAAACCGGCAAACCCCAGCGCTATTTGATGATTTATCAATATTGCAGCCCATCGATTGCGCGCCAAGCCACCGATTGGAGCCCGTACTTTGCAGCCTACCTGCCTTGCCGCATTGCGGTCGTCGAAGATAAAGAAGGCCGATACTGGTTATATGGCTTGAATATGGATATGTTTGTGCATGGTGGCAAAGAGTTCCCTGAGCCATTCAAAACCAATGCTCAGCACGTTCGTGACTCTATGTATAAGATGATGGAAGCCGGCGCACACGGCGGTTTCTGATCTCGGCTCACCAAGCACATGCTGCTGGGTGAGTACACCATAGAAAAAACCTCGGCTCTTCCGAGGTTTTTTATGGTTTAAACATAGTGCCCTGCCCCATTACACAGCGCATAAACCAAAAAAACCGCCTACATGAGGCGGTTTTTTTATCAAACTCAATGAGAGCCAATCAGCTCGATGCAAGGTTCTTTTGAATAGCTTCTAAATCTAGCATCGGCGAGCTGTTATGGCAGTAATCGCGCGAAAATTCCAACAAGTCTTCCATCGCGGGCAAACGGAATTTATGCCGCTGGCGCACAAACGAAAAATCACGGAACAAGCGCGGTTTCAGTGGCACCGCTTTGAGCAAGCCTAATTTGAGCTCTTTGGTGATCCCCGATGAAGACACAATCGATAAGCCCATGCCCGCCTGCACCGCGCCTTTAATCGCCTCTGGGCTGCCGAGTTCCATGCACACTTCCCAACCTTCGGCAAAGCCGTGGTCGGTCATGTAAGTCAGCACCATTTCCCGCGTGCCAGAGCCTTCTTCACGGCAGATGAAGTCAAAGGGCATCAACTCTTCAATCGTTAACCCTTCTGCGTTTGCCAAGGCATGATCGGGCGGCATAATCACCACCAACTCATCGCGGCGGCAGGTTTCCACCAGCAAGTTTTTGTTACTGATGGTGCCTTCCACAATCGCCAAGTCCACCACATTGTGCTCCACCATCGCAACCACCGATTCGGTATTGCCGACTTTTAAGCGAATGGCTAAATCACGGTGCTTAACTCGGAATTTACCCAGCAAGGCAGGCAGCATATTCTCCGCGATGGTCATACTGGCACCCACGTTCAGGGAACCGCCGACTTCACCGGTCATCTCCTTAACGCGCCGATCCATTTCATCGTACAGCTCAAACATGCGCTCAGAGATTTCATACACCACATGCCCCACATCGGTGAGGGTGACGCGATTGTGCGTGCGATCAAACAGGCGGGTATCAAAATGCTCCTCCAATTGGCGCACCTGGAAAGTCACCGCAGGCTGAGTCATATGCAAGGCTTCGGCGGCCTTGGTGAAACTCAGTAAGCGCGCTACGGTGTTAAACACCTTAAGACGTCGATCAGCCATGCGAAAATCACCTTCTTCGTTATCAATTCGGATAGTGTATCAAGCCTATTTATCATTTGCGACAAACCCGATAGAAATAGACGGGGCACGCCGCCACACGCACGCATCCAAGCAGTTGAAGAATTGGCATAAATCGTTATGCTTATCGCCTCAAACATCACAGGGACAAGAGATTATGCAAAGCCTAAGGAAAATCGTGCTGCTGTCATTAATCGGCGCAGGCTTCGTGCTCGCATCAACAGCCAGCCATGCCGAAGATGCCACCCGCATATATAAATGGGTCGATAAAAAAGGCGAAACGCATTTCAGCCAATTACCCCCCGCCCAAGGCGAGGCGCAACAAATTAACCCCGATTTTGCAACGCCAGCCGCACCCGCACCCAAAGAGCCCGAAGGCGAGCACCAAGCAGCTACCCCCGAGCAGCCAAAGACGCCACTCGCACCCAATGCGCCCATTACCGTCGTGAATAAAAAAGAAGCCGAAAAAGCCTGCCACGCGGCGCAAGAACAAATAAAAACCTTACAAAACGCGCAAAATCAGCTCATGACCCAAGACTCAGACGGCAAATATCGGGCATTAACGCCTGAAGAAATCGCAGGGAGAGTTAAGCAAGCGCAAGAAGTGGCCGATAAAGCCTGCGTAAAATAACGCCAACCCCCGTTAACGACACCAAATCCTGCCAACGCACCGCCCACAAATGCGGTGATCGTGTCAAAATATCGGGATATTTTTTGCTTTCTTGTTAGTCGCGCCTCAATTTAGGCGCGTTTTTAATTGATAACCTTTACTCATTTTCTGGAACGCCCATGCGCACCTCGCAATTTCCCTTAAGCACGTTAAAAGAAACCCCCACCGAAGCCGAAATCATTAGTCATCAGCTCATGCTGCGGGCGGGGATGATTCGTCGCCTAGCCTCGGGTTTGTATACCTGGACACCGCTGGGTTTGCGCGTATTGCGTAAAGTCGAGGCGGTGGTGCGTGAAGAAATGGACGGCATCGGCGCGCTGGAATTGCTCACGCCCGCGATTCAACCCGCAGAATTGTGGCAGGAATCTGGCCGCTGGCAAAAATACGGCCCTGAGCTCTTGCGGGTAAAAGATCGCCACAGCCGCGAATTATGCATCGGCCCCACGCACGAGGAGGTGATTACCGATTACACCCGCCGCGAGCTCAAAAGCTACCGCCAGCTGCCCGTGTGCTATTACCAAGTGCAAACCAAATTCCGCGATGAAATTCGCCCGCGTTTTGGCGTGATGCGCGCCCGCGAGTTCATTATGAAAGATGCCTACTCCTTCCATGCCGATGTCGAATCACTCAAAGCCACCTATCAGGCCATGTATGACGCTTATTCACGCATTTTCACGCGACTGGGGCTGAAATTTCGCGCGGTCGAAGCGGACACCGGCTCCATTGGCGGCAATGGCTCGCATGAATTTCATGTACTGGCCGATTCCGGCGAAG
>DZCK01000105.1 GCA_022730245.1 Halothiobacillus neapolitanus | reverse complement strand
GCTTTTGGCTCAGCAACTCGGCTCACCAAGGATTCAATCAGAGGTTCCTTAGTGTATCCGAGGCACGGGGGCGCGCTCTTCGCCCTCTTCTTCAGAATCGGCCCAGAACAGCCGATGTGGAATCCACTGGCCTTTACCAATTTGCGCAGCGTGAAATAAGGTGTGGCCGGTATATTCTTGCGCCTCATGAATGGCATTCACATAATCGGCATCCGATGCTTGGGCAATTAAACCGGCAAGCGCAGAAGCCAAGGTGCAGCCAGAACCATGAAATTCACCCGGCAAGCGCTCGTAGGCAAATCGGCGGGGCGCGGTGTGGCCGTGGAATAACCAGTTTTCTACCTCAACACCGGGTTCATCGCCGCCTTTTAACAGCACATACTCAGGCCCCATGGCGAGCAACGATGCGCCGCGCGCCTCAAGCGTGTCGCCTTGGGCGCCAGCCAGCGCAACCAAAGCCCGTGCCTCATAGGCGTTGGGCGTTAAGATGGTCGCCAAAGGGACCAATAAATTTAGCATGGCTTTGGCAATCGCCTCATCGGCGAGCGCGCCACCACCGCCCGCAATCAGCACGGGATCCAGCACCACGGGGATTTCAGGGTAATCTTTTAAAATGCTGTGAATCACTTCAACCAGTGCCACGCTGCCAATCATGCCAATTTTAATGCACGTCACGGGCATATCTTCCAGCACGGCG
The DNA here is from genome assembly GCA_022730245.1 of Halothiobacillus neapolitanus. GTDB lineage: Bacteria > Pseudomonadota > Gammaproteobacteria > Halothiobacillales > Halothiobacillaceae > Halothiobacillus > Halothiobacillus neapolitanus_A. The sequence continues at coordinate 5,476 of DZCK01000105.1, read as the reverse complement.
CGGGCTTGCTCAATCACAAGGGCGGGGTCGGTCGGCACAAACCGTTTCACGTTGACCGTATCTTGCACGGTTAGCGCGGTAATCACGGTAGCCGGGTGCACGCCTTGGCTGATAATGGCTTCAATATCCGCCTGAACGCCCGCGCCGCCACTGGGATCATGCCCGGAGAACACCAGCACGACCGGCACATTGATTTCAGAATTGCTCATCACTCACCTTAAAATTTATCTTGAGTTGGACTTGAATAGGCTCAGCATCATGCCATTTTGGAATGAACCTGAGGGTGAAAATCAAAAAATTATATTTTTTATATTCTTAACAAACAATCACTTGGGTGATTATTTATGGCGAACTTTTTAATTAAATCAAAAATGCCTTAACAACATGGCATTCGAGAGAAAATACGCCGCTCATCCTAATTTCGCCCCCTTAACTTCTGCTACGTTATCACGCAAGTACACAGGCGCAGCCTGCTCGGGCGGCAGCCACTGATCGCGGGGCTGCTGTGCCGCTAAAATTAAGGCATAGCGGGCGCAAGGCAGTGCATCGGGCGCCACATGGCACCAAGCTTGCGCCTGAATTAATTCATCATACCGCCCAAATCCACTTCCTGTCGCAATATGCTGATCCGTTGAAACAGCCGATGGCAAGGCATGCCATTCAGCCATCAAGGCGGCAGGTTTCAATACCCGCTCTGAGCCTATTAATGCCAGCGCCTCGCCGCCTAACGCCCGATATGTCGCGTGGTACACCTCACCCATGCGCGCATCTAACGCAACGTGAATTAATCTACGTTCTGCCGTTTTAAGCGAAGCTATTTGGGCTTGAGCCAAGGTGGCCAGCGTGGATACCCCCAATACAGGAATATCCAAGCCCATAGCTATGCCTTGCGCGCAAGCCGTGGCAATGCGCACGCCGGTAAATGAACCCGGCCCCCGGCCAAAAGCGATTAAATCGAGCTGGCTTAAATCAACCCCCGCCTCAGCAAGCACGGCTTGCACCATCGGCAGCAACAAGCGGGTATGGGCACGCGGTGCCAACTCAAAGCGTGAAATAATTTCACCATCAAGCCAAAGCCCCGCCGTGCAGGCTTCGGTGGCAGAATCTATAAACAAAATCTTCAAAGAACCTTACACCCAGTGCTGATAAATCGTGTTAAGCAGCGCCTCTGTTGAGGCATCGAAAGCCCCCACCACGGGCGCATGGCCAACGGCGGGCAAAAGCTCACCCGCCATTTGCTTGCCCAATTCTACGCCCCATTGATCGTAAGAATCGATATGCCAAATAGCGCCCGCCACAAAAATCCGGTGCTCATACAGCGCGACTAACGCACCCACCGCCTCGGGCGTCATCTGCGGGAATAAAATCGTGGTACTGGGTTGATTACCTAAAAACACCCGATGCGGCGCCACGCGGGCGATGACCGCCTCATCCAAACCCGCCGCCTGCATTTCTGCCACCACGGCATCCAAACCGCGCCCAAGCATTAAAGCGCGGGTTTGCGCCAACAGGTTAGAGAGCAACATGGCTTGTTGATCGCCGAGCGGGGTGTGCGTGCGAATGGCCGCAATAAAATCGGCCGGAATAAGCTGCGTGCCTTGATGCAGCAATTGATAAAACGCATGCTGGCCATTGGTGCCCGCACCGCCCCACACCACGGCACCCGTGGTGTAATCCACCCGATGGCCATCTAAATCAACCGATTTACCATTCGATTCCATACTGGCTTGCTGCAAATATGCCGGTAAGCGCCCCAAGCGCGTGCCATAAGGCAGCACAGCTAAGGTGCTGGCGCCGAAAAAACTCGCGTTCCACACGTCAATTAAGCCCAAAATTAGGGGCAAATTATCCTCTGGATTTGCGGTACGAAAATGCTCATCCATGCCATGAGCCCCTTCGAGCAAACGCTCAAAGCCATTCATGCCGATATAAAGGGCAATCGGCAAGCCAATGGCGGACCATAACGAATAGCGCCCGCCCACCCAGTCCCAAAAGCCAAACATGTTATCGGTGTCAATCCCAAAAGCGGCAACCGCTTTGTGATTGGTTGAAACGGCAACAAAATGCTTGGCCACAAAGGCATCATCACCGGCGGCATCCAGAAACCAGCGCCGCGCCGCGTGGGCATTGGTGAGCGTTTCTTGGGTGGTAAAAGTTTTAGAGGCCACCACAAATAAGGTGCGCGCCGGATCGAGTGTTTTTAACAGGTTTGCAATGTCACTCGGTGCGATATTCGCCACAAAATGCACGTTCATACTGGGCAAGGCCTGCGAGGCCAGCGCATCGCAGATCATACGGGGGCCTAAATCGGAGCCGCCAATGCCGATATTCACGACATCCGTAATGCGCTCGCAGGTATAACCCAACCAGCGCCCCTCATGCACCGCATCCGTAAAGCGGCGCATTTGGCCTAAAACCGCGTTGATCTCGGGCATCACATCCACGCCATCCACCCCAATGGGGCGATTGCTGCGATTACGCAATGCAATATGCAACACGGCACGATCTTCGGTGGTGTTGATTTTTTCGCCCGAAAACATCGCATCACGCCGAGCAAGCACACCTTGCGCGCGGGCAAGATTTTGCAGGGCGGTTAAGGTGTCTTTGGTGATTCGCTGCTTGCTGTAATCGACAGTTAAGCCCGCAATCGTGCTGGAAAACTGCTGTGCCCGTGCTGGGTTTTGTGCAAATAAATCGGCCAGATGCACCGATTTCATATCATCGCGGTGGGAGATTAATGCCTGCCACGCGGGGGAGTGAATCAATCGACTCATAAACTAAATCCTATTTCTAAGGGCCCTGTTTTAACGCACAAAAACACAACAATCATTTTTATATACTTGGAATCGAGAGATCATTACGCCATTGATGGCTATCGTCATCAAATAAGCGATCGGCCTCTTTAGGCCCCCATGTGCCGGCTTTATAGGTATGAATATAATCGCGCTCCACCGCCCAGGTTTTAAGGATGGGATCGACCACGCGCCAGGCCCAAGCCACCTCATCATAACGCAGGAACAAGGTTTGGTCGCCGCGCATCACATCCAGTAACAGCGCGGCATAGGCATCGAGTTTTTCACGCGCGGGCGTGGTGTAGCTCGCGTCCATTTGCACGGTGCGGGTGCGCATTTCAAGGCCATCGGTTTTAATTTGCAGCTCAAAACGCACATTTTCTTGTGGCTGAATGCCAATCAGCAGCCAGTTGGGCTCGGTTTTGGTAATCGCGGTTTCACGGAATAATTGCTGCGGCGGATCCCGAAAGCGAATCGAAATTTGCGAATGGGTTTGTGATAACCGCTTGCCTGTGCGCAGATAAAACGGCACGCCTTTCCAGCGCCAATTATCGATATACAACTTCACGGCAGCAAAGGTTTCGGTGATGGAATCTGCCATCACGCCCTCTTCATCTAAATAGCCTATTTCGTTTTCACCCTGCACCGTGCCGCGCTGGTATTGCGCCCGAAAAGCCTGCGCATGCACGGCACGCGGTGAAATGGGACGAATGCTGCGCAATACTTTAACTTTTTCATCGCGCACCGCCTCGGGATCCATCGACGGTGGCGGCTCCATCGCAATCAAGGCCAGCATTTGCATGAGATGGCTTTGCACCATATCGCGCAAGGCACCCGCTGATTCGTAATAACCCGCACGCCCACCCACGCCTAGGGTTTCAGCATGAGAGATTTGTACATGATCGATATAATTGCGGTTCCACAAGGGCTCAAGCAGCAAATTGGCAAAACGCATCACCATGATATTTTGCACGGTACCTTTACCGAGGTAATGATCGATGCGGTAAATTTGCTGTTCGGTAAAATGCTTGTGCAGCAACGAATCGAGCGCATGCGCACTTTCAATATCGTGGCCAAAGGGTTTTTCAATCACCAAGCGGCGGCAGCCATGGGCTTGATCGACCAAATTCGCCAGTGCTAAATGCGTACAAATCGAGCCGAAGGCCTCGGGCGGTACCGCAAAATAAAACAAGATACACGCCGGATAGGCGCCGCTCATCAGGCGGGTAGCCAGTGAGGTAAACGATACCTCCGATTCATAATCACCATTATGAAACCCCAAGCGAGCCAGCAAGCGCGCAAGCTCGGGCGATTGCTGTGATTCATCGTCGCTTAACAGTACCTGCACTTCATCGCGCCAATGTTCATCGGTCCAATCACGGCGGCCAAAACCGATAATCTGCGTGCCTGCGGCTAAATCACCGGCTTTTTCTAACTGAAACAAAGCCGGTAACAATTTTTTATGCGCTAAATTGCCCGTCGCGCCAAAAATCACAATGGTGACCGGCTCTTGGCGCAAGGCACCTTTATTCATGGCTGATTTTGCGTGAGACATAAACTTAAAACTCCTTGTCAACTCAATAGCCAATCATTTTTGCCTCTAACAGGCGCTAAACAGACTTAAAGCTGCGCGAGCAGGTTTATTTTTTAACGATGGCATGCCCGCCAAACGCATTGCGCATCAACGATAGCAAGCGATTGCCATAGCCTTCGGCATCTTGGCTGGCAAAGCGCATTTGCAACGCTAGGGTCATCACCGGTGCGGCTACGCCCAAATCAATTGCCTCGATGGCTGTCCAGCGGCCTTCACCCGAATCGGCCACCACCGGCGCAATATGCGCTAAGCCCTGCCCTTGGGCGGCCAGCGCTTCGGCCGTTAAATCGAGCAGCCAACTTTGCACCACCGAGCCATCGCGCCACAGTTCAGTGATTTGCGCTAAATCCAAATCAAATTCTTTTTTTGCCCGCAGTATTGCCAAGCCTTCGGCCAGAGACTGCATCATGCCGTACTCAATGCCGTTGTGAACCATTTTGGTAAAATGCCCCGAACCCACCGGCCCCACATGGCCCCAGCCGTGATCGGGCGCGGGCGCCAGCACTTGAATGGCGGGGGTGATTAACGCTGCCGCTTCATCCGATCCACCAAACATTAAGCTATAGCCATTATTCAAACCCCAAACTCCGCCAGATGTGCCCACATCCATATAATGCACGCCGCTTTGCTGCACGCGGGCGGCGCGGGCGATGGTGTCTTTGTACAAGCTGTTGCCGCCGTCAATTAGCAAATCGCCAGCCGCTAACATCGGTAGCACTTGGGTGATGGCCGCTTCGGTTATTTCACCTGAAGGCAGCATGAGCCACACAATGCGCGGGCTGGGCAATTGCGCCACCATATCGGCTAAAGAATAAGCCGCCGTGATGTGCGCTTCGCTGGCGACAAGCTCATCGATGGGGGCGGTGCTGCGATTATGCGCCACCACCTCGATGCCGCCCCGAGACAGCCGCCGCGCCATGTTGGCACCCATTCGACCCAAACCAAAGATACCTAATCGCATAACCTTCTCCTTGAAGCAAAAAAATACAATCGAGTGGCCAAAAAATCGCTAGGGCGCAATTTATCTGCCTCAACGATACCAGTTAGCCCATCATCCGCACACCGCAAAGCCTAAAAATAACCACCCGAG
>DZCK01000230.1 GCA_022730245.1 Halothiobacillus neapolitanus | reverse complement strand
GCCCGAAACGCTGTTCGGCAAACCAGTTGGGCACACCAAGCCGAGCAATCTGCTCAAGGCGCGTATGCAAACCGCTTAAATCGCCTTCCAGCCCGCGCACGTTAAGTAAAAACCGATTGCCGCGATGTGTGCCGCGTCGCAATTTGCGCCCATGGCGCGTAATGACAATGATTTCCGCTGCCGTTTTGTGCCCAAGCTCCACCCAATTCACCGCGCGGCGAGGCGCGGGCAGACTGAACCATTGCGTGGTCACGGCGTGGCGATCTTTCAAGCCAGAGTAGCCAACATCGCGCTCGGAACACCCTGCAAGACGCGACAATTGCTTAGCCACCCACGCGGTATTTTCGCCGCGCTTACGCAGCGCAAGCCATACGTGATCGCCGCGCCCATCCGGCACAAAGCCGAGCATTTCATCGACCACAAAATCTTCGTGTTGGCTGCGCAGCACACCGCGAACCGCTAGTGCAGCATAAGCAAAGGGCAAATTCATCACTGGAAACCTTGGGCTGAATGTTCAGAAGGCAGACATTGTGACATGCTTAAGTGATGCAGCATCCACTCGACCAGCACCCCGACGCGCTTTGCGCCGATTTACTCAACCAAACGGGAGAAAATCCCTTGCTGCACGATGCCTGCGACCAGGCCAGTGCTGTCTGGGATGGCGACCCCACCCGTCCGCGTGGTGCGCGCGCCGCGCTTGTATTGTGTGAGATGAAAGCTGACCCGGACACCCTGTTGGCCGCAACCCTGGGTGACCCTCGCCTGCGTGCCAGTTTTGACGAAGGCCGCATGGCCAAAATCTACGGTCACAGGATTTCGCGCATGGTGGCCGAACTGCATCGGCTGAATACCTTTGAAGAGACCCGAGCCGCTTTAGGCAACCCGCAACAAGCAGAAAACATCCGCCGCCTGCTGATGAGCATGGTCAGCGATGTGCGCGTGATTTTAATCAAGCTGGCCTACCGCCTAGAACGCTTACGCGCCCTGCCCTTGGTGGATGACCCCGTTTTACAGCAAAGCGTCGCCCGCGAAACTCTGGATATTTTTGCGCCGATTGCGCACCGCCTCGGCCTCGGCCAACTTAAATGGGAGCTTGAAGACCTCGCGTTTCGCCACGTCGAGCCGGACACCTATAAACGCATTGCCAGCTTGTTGGATGAAAAGCGGGTTGAACGCGAAGCCTATATGCACAAGGTACGCGAGCGGCTCGATCATGCGCTGCGCGCCGAAAGCATCCGCGCCAAGGTGTACGGTCGCCCCAAGCATCTTTACAGCATTTTTGAAAAAATGCGCCGCAAGAAGCTTGATTTTGCACAGCTTTTCGATGTTCGCGCCCTGCGGGTACAGGTCGATAACGTGAGCGACTGCTACGCG
>DZCK01000104.1 GCA_022730245.1 Halothiobacillus neapolitanus | reverse complement strand
GCCGGGCAAAATATGACGGTGCCTGCCTTCGAGGCACGGCTCAAACACGATATGGTGATGCAAACGCTGGAAAACACGATTCGTGAAAGCACGATTGTAACGCCCCAGGAAATTGATCAGTTGGTTCGCCTGCGCGATCAAACGCGCGCGGTGGGCGTTATTACCCTCGATCGAGCCCGAGTAGCGCAGCGTATTGCCGCGCCCACGGCAGCCGAGGTAGATGCTTATTACGCGGCGCATAAGGCTGAATTTGTTCGCCCTGAACGCGTCAAGCTGAGTTATATCGAGTTATCCGCCCAAACTTTAGCACCTTCAATAAAAATTACCGATGCCCAAGTGCAAGCCGCCTACGCCGCTTATGAGCAAAAACAGCAGGCGGACATCACCCGCACCGTACGACATATTCTAATTGCGTTGCCAAAAGACGCCGATGCGGTGGCCATTGAAGCGGCCAAAAACAAACTGATCGCCGCGCGAACCGCTATTTTGAGTGGCAAAATTAGTTTTGCCGATGAAGCGCGTGCCTTATCGGATGATCCCGGCTCCAAAGATAAAGGGGGCGATTTAGGTATTGTTTCGCCCGGTGAAATGGTTAAACCCTTTGAAGAAGCGATGGATAAACTCAAAGTAGGTGAGTTGAGCGAGCCTGTGCGGAGCGCCTACGGCTGGCATTTAATTGAAGTCACCCAAGAGTCGCATCCGCCCATTCAGCCGTTGGCAGACATGCGCGATCAATTAATGGCAACGTTGCGCGAACAGCAGGTTGAAAAAATCTATTACAACGAAGGTGAGAAATTATCGAACGATGTCTATGAACACCCCGACAGCTTAATTCCTTCTGCCGAAGCCTTGGGGCTTAGCGTGCAAACATCCGATTGGGTGTCTCGGGATAGGGGTACTGGCATCGGTGCCAATGAGAAAGTGCGCAAGGCGGCTTTTTCAAAAGAAGTACTGGAACAAAAGCTCAACAGCAGCCTAATTGAGTTAGGGGCGAACGATTCGGTGGTTATTCGGGTGCATGAGCATCAGCAGGCCACCCCATTAAGCTTGGCCGAGGTGAAAGACCAAATTACGACCACGCTCACCCATCAGGCCATTACTCAAGCCCTAGCCGCCGAGGCAAGTAAAGTTCGGGATGCGATTGATGCCGGCACAGAACCGCAACAAGCGGCAACCGACGTGGGGGCGGTTTGGCAGGCACCCCTGTTGGCTAAACGCAGCGCCCCACAACCGACTCTGCCGGCCGATGTGATCGCTGCGGCCTTTGCTGTGCCGCCAGTGGCTGCCGGTAAGTTGGCTACCGCCGCCTTAACTTTAGGTGATGGCAACGAAGCGGTTGTGGTTGTGACCGCCATCACCGATGGTGACCCTGCCAAAATCAGCGCGGAAGATAAACAGCAGTTATCCGCGCAAATTGCGCAAGCCGATGCCCAACAAGCGCTAGGCGCTTTGCTGCAAACCTTGCGCTCACAGGCCAAAATCACCATTAATCACGAAGCAGAAAAGTCGGCCACGCCGTAAGCGTCTCGGGTGTGGCAAGCCCGCCCGGTTGAGAGGTTTTGAGCATGGCATTGCACTGGCAAATTTTTATCGCGCTGATGGCCGCTTTCGCCTTGGGTGTGGGGTTGGGGCCTGAGTTTGCAGGCATCCCCTTATTGGCGATGTATGAGTTTGTTGGTGGCTTGTTTCTTGATGCGTTAAAAATGCTGATTGTGCCGTTGGTGGTGGCTTCTATCATTAGTGGCATGGCAAATTTAGGGCAGGGCGCGCGGGTCGGTCGGCTTGCAGGCCGCACCGTGGTCTATTTTGTTACCTCGACGGGGTTGGCTGTATTCACCGCATTGGTCTTAATGAATGCGTTGCATCCGGGGTCTCCTGCTGGCCAACCCTTGGAGCAGCACTTGGCCTTACCGGACTTAGGCGCTGGGCTTGAGCAGAAATTTGCCGAGCATCAACTGGGCGATTTTGTTCGCGTTATTCGTGATTTGGTGCCCAGCAATATCATTGCGGCGGCGGCCAATACCCAAATGTTGGGTTTAATCTTTTTCTCCTTGTTGTTCGGGTTTGCGCTGACCCGCGTCCCTGATCCCGGGCGTGAAATGGTGGTGCACTTTTGGGCGGGTGTGCAAGATGTCATGATTTTGATCACCCATTGGGTTATGCGATTAGCACCGATTGGGGTGTTTGCTTTGGTGGCTGGGGTTATTGCCAAAAGTGGGCTGGCATTGATAGTGCCGATGCTGGGTTTCTTTGCGGTGGTGATTTTAGGATTGGTTCTGCACGCTGCGATCAACCTTTCCCTGTTGTTATGGGTCACAACCCGACTGAATCCCCTCCTTTTGATTCGCGCCGTTTGGCCGGCGTTGTTGGTGGCTTTTTCAACCAGTTCATCGGCTGGCACTTTGCCGGTGTCATTAGATGTGGTGGAGCATCGGGCGCGGGTATCTAAGCCCATCGCCTCTTTTGTGCTGCCGCTCGGCGCGACCGTGAATATGAATGGCACGGCCTTGTATGAATGTGCAGCGGTGCTGTTTATTGCCCAAGCTTACGGGGTGGATTTATCGCTGGGCACGCAGTTGATGATCGTGGTTTTGGCGCTGCTTACCTCAATTGGGGTCGCGGCGGTGCCTTCGGCAAGCTTGGTGGCGATTGCGCTCATTTTGGGGGTATTAGGTTTGCCCTTGGAAGCGATGGGCTTGCTTTTGATTGTGGATCGGTTGCTGGATATGTTCCGCACCGCCGTGAATGTGTACAGCGATACGGTGGCTGCGGTGATTGTGGCGCATTTGGGTGGCGAGCGCGGTTTGCTTGAGCCTGCGCCAAGTCCCAGATAAAACCCCGCCAGATGGCGGGGTTAAGCATTAGCCGACAGGCTGCCAGGCTGGGCTTATTTCGGGCACTCACCCATGCCGGTGATGAAATAGCCGCTATCGACATAAATATTCTCGCCAGTGATGCCCGAGGCCAAATCGGAGCACAGGAAGGCCGCCGTGTTGCCGACTTGCTCAATGCTCACATTGCGTTTTAAGGGCGAATTGAGGGCGACATAATCTAAAAAGCCCTTAAATTCACCAATGCCTGAGGCGGCCAAAGTTTTGATGGGGCCTGCCGAAATGGAATTGACGCGAATGCCGCGCCCGCCCAATGAGCCCGCCAAGTAGCGCACATTGGCTTCCAGCGCGGCTTTAGCAACGCCCATCACGTTATAGTTGGGCATCACGCGCTCGGCGCCCAAGTAGGAGAGGGTCACAATCGCCCCTTCATCACGCATGCTGCCGCGACCCGCTTTGGCCAGCGCCGCCAATGAATAGGCGGAAACATCATGCGCTACGCGGAAGGCTTCGCGTGACATGCCATCCAAGTAATCGCCTGCCAGCGCCTCACGCGGGGCAAAGGCGATGGAATGCACCAGAATATCGAAGCCTTCTGGCCAGTGTTCGGCAAGGGCGGGGAACAACGCATCGATTTGTTCATCCGAGGTGGCATCGAGCGGCAAATAAATGTTTGAGCCTAATTCAGCGGTGGCTTTTTCGACTTTTTCTTTGAAGCGATCGTTCAAATAGGTGAACGCGAGTTCCGCGCCCTCCCGGTGCATGGCCTCGGCAATCCCCGATGCAATGGAACGATTATTGGCGATGCCGACGATTAAGGCGCGTTTGCCGCTTAAAAAACCCATATGATATTCCTCACCGTTTTAGAAAATGGCCAACTCATGATGATGACCTCTGTGCGTAGTTTAATTTGAAATGTCTTTTTTACCGCAAGAAAACCCCATGGTTTATCTGAATCGTCGCCAATTTTTGCAGCGGCTTTTGGCGACGGGCGCAATTGTGAGTGGTGTTTTGGCCGATTCACCGCGCGCGCGCGCGCAGGGTTTTGCCGAGGCTTTGGGGTATTCGCCCAAATATCCGGCTGATTTTAAAGCCTTTAATTATGTGAACCCAGATGCGCCCAAGGGCGGGCAGTTAGCGCTTTCGGTATTTGGCAGCTTTGATTCGCTCAATCCCTTTGTGCTAAAAGGCATGGCGGCGGCGGGTTTAAATGATTTATGTTTTGAAAGCTTAACCGTGCGCGCGTGGGATGAACCGTTTTCCAGCTACGGTTTACTGGCGGATCGCGCCGATTTAGCCGCCGATGGGCAATCAATTACCTTTCGCATCAATGCCAACGCCCGTTTTTATGATGGTAGCCCCGTGACCGCTGCCGATGTTTTATTTAGTTTTACAACGCTTATGAGCACGCAAGCCCATCCGCGTTATCGCATTTACTGGGCCGATATTGCCGGTGCGCAAGTGCGGGATGACACGCATATTCGCTTTAATTTCAAACGGGTGAACCCCGAGCTGCATCTCATTATTGGCGAGTTACCGGTGTTCTCACAAAAAGCCTTGGTGGGGCGAGATTTTGCCAATTTGTCGCGCGAGGCGTTTTTAACCAGTGGGCCGTATCGCGTGGCCAAGGCCGATTATGGCAATACCGTGCGCTATCAACGCAATGCCGACTACTGGGCGCGCGATTTAGATGTGCGGCGCGGGCAATTCAATTTCGATTATCTGGTGTTCAAATACTACAAAGATGAAACCGTTTCGCTTGAAGCCTTCAAAGCCGGTGAGTTCGATGTGTTCTACGAAACCAACTCCAAACGTTGGGCGCGTGACTACACCGGCGCCGCGTTTAATGAAGGCCGGATTATTCGGCGTGAAATAGCGCATCACAACAATGCCGGTATGCAAGGCTTTGGCATGAACACCCGCCGCGCCTTATTTCAAGATGTGCGGGTGCGCCGTGCGCTCGATTTGGCGCTGGATTTTGGCTGGTCGAACACCCACCTGTTTTATGGCCAATACACCCGCTGCGACAGTTATTTCAGCAACAGCGAATTGGCTTGTAGCGGTGTGCCGCAGGGCGCGGAATTAGCCCTGCTCGAACCGTATCGAACCCAATTACCACCCGCGCTATTTAGCCAGCCCTACCAAGTGCCGGTAGCCAACAACCCCGCTGAGCAACGCAAAAATTTACTGGCCGCCCGTGATTTACTCAGTGAGGCCGGCTGGATGGTGCGCGATGGCATGCTCAAAAATGCGCAAAATGAGCCGTTCGCGTTTGAAATTATGCTGGCGCAGCGCGGGTTTGAACGCATCGTGGCGCCTTATGTCTACAACCTCAAACGATTAGGCATGCAGGTAAGCTATCGCACCATTGATGTGTCTTTGTTTCAGCGCCGCATGGACCATTTTGATTTCGACATGACGATTGTGGCGTATGGCGCCTCGCAATCGCCGGGTAACGAGCTGCGCGATCGGTTCAGCAGCGCGGCGGCGAAAACCGAAGGGTCGAGCAATGTCATGGGGGTGTCCAGCCCAATTGTCGATGCCCTGATTGATCGGGTAATTTACGCAAAAAACCGCGCCGAGCTCATCACCGCCTGCCACGCGCTCGATCGCGTGTTGCTGTGGGGCGAATATTTAGTGCCAAACTGGTACATTGGGGCGCATCGCATGGCGTGGTGGAATCGTTTTGGCTTCCACGAGCCCTTGCCCTTATATTTCGATGCCTTAACTTGGGTCATGCAAACATGGTGGCAAACACATGAACAACCTCAAAAAACTTAAATTTGTACGCGGCTGGATCGGGCTGGGTATCGCTGCCTTGCTATTGGCGGGCTGCGCCACCCCGCAATACGCCACCCAAACCACCTTTCGCGCGCCTTTAAGCCCACAAGGGCAGGCTTGCGTGGTGAATCAATGCCAAAAAAACTTAGCGCAATGCCAAAATACCTGCGCGCGCACGCGTGAATCTTGCGTGGCCAATATCGAACCAGCCGCGCAACGCGCCTATAACGAAGAGCAAATCCGCTACGATGGCGCGCTGCGGCAATATCAAACCGACCGGCAGTTTTATGATTTGAATCGCGCCATGCGCTTTGACACGCTGCAACCGATTTTTGTACCCGGTCGCGGCTGGGTGTATGCGCCGGGCTATTGGGGCTATGGCGGCGGTTTTGGCTACCCCAACGATTCGCCCCCCGAGCCGCCCATGCCGCCGAGCTTGAATGCGATTCGCCAACACTTAATCACCGAGCGCTGCGATAACGCCCCGTGCCCCTGCCAGTCAAATTACGAGCAATGCTATGTGGGCTGCGGTGGCGGGATTCAAAAATCAGTGGTGTGCATCGCCCATTGTGGCAATTCCGATCCCAAACCTGCGCCGCAAGCCCCTGCTTTAGGCAGCCAGCAAACCTTAACGCCGATAATGCC
>DZCK01000103.1 GCA_022730245.1 Halothiobacillus neapolitanus | reverse complement strand
AAGCGCTAACCAGCCCAAAAAAGCGATACAAACCCGCCCATAAAAAATGCCTCCGTCCAGAGTCGTGGGGCAACACGCTCCCGATGAGTTGGTGTCTTCACTCCCGCCCCCTTTATGGGGGAGGGTTGGGGTGGGGGTGTAAATTGAGCACGGCACTTAACGTTACCCCCCTCCCCAACCCCTCCCCACAAGGGGGAGGGGCTAGCGCTCAGCATCCTGCCGTTGATGTAGGACGCCGCCCCAACCCCTCCCACAAGGGGGAGGGGCTAGATACGCTCCACCCCGCAAGGGGGAGGGGCTAGATACGCTCCACCCCGAAGGGCGGGGCTAAAAAAACCGCGCGCTCCAACAAGGAACGCGCGGTTCGCGGGCACGGGTGGCGCCCGATCATCCTCCGCCCTTCGTTCGGGCATGGGGGAATGAAGGGCTACGCTGCGGGCAAGCCGCGCCGCTGCCACAGCCAATAAATCATCGGCAGTAAAAACATCGACAATAAGGGCGCGGTTATCATGCCGCCGATCATGGGCGCGGCGATGCGGCTCATCACCTCCGAGCCTGTGCCGTGGCCGATTAAAATCGGGATTAACCCGGCCAAAATCACCGCCACCGTCATGGCTTTTGGGCGCACGCGCAACACCGCGCCGTCCATGATGGCATCAGCCAAATCGGCGCGGGTATTAAGCCGCCCCTGCGCGCGCCGCTCGTCAATCGCGCGATCAAGATAAATCAGCATCACCACACCAAATTCCGCCGCCACACCGGCCAACGCAATAAAGCCGACCGCCACGGCAATCGATAATTCAAAATCCATCGCCCACAGCAGCCAAAACCCGCCCACCAGCGCAAACGGCAGGCTCGCCATAATGAGCAGCGCTTTGCCGCCCTGCCGAAAAATTAAGAACAGCAGCACGAAAATAATGGCAAGCGTGAGCGGCACCACTTTCTCTAAGCGTTGGCTGGCACGTTCTAGGTACTGATATTGCCCCGTCCAGTTGATGGCATAACCCGGCGGCAAGGTGATTTGGGCATCCACTACTTTGCGGGCGTGGTGCACGTAGCTGCCTAAATCAATGCCTTGGGTGGTGACAAATACAAACCCCGCCGGGCGGCTATCTTCCGAGCGGATCATAGGCGGGCCATCGGTTACCGCGATGCTGGCCACTTGCCCCAGCGCCACGGTGGCGCCGGTGGGGGTCACGATGGGTAAGTCGTTCAGCGCTTCGATGCTGTCTCGATCGGCACGCGGGTAGCGAATGCTCACGGGGAAGCGCTCCAGCCCTTCCACCGTTTGGGTAACTTCAGCCCCGCCCACCGCGGTATCAATCACCGTTTGAATGTCGCCAATATTCAAGCCAAAACGCGCCGCTTTCTCGCGATCAGGGGTGATTTCGATATAGCGCCCGCCGGTGGTTTGCTCGGCATAGGCGGTGCGCGTGCCGGGCACATCGTGCAGCAATACCGATTGCACCTGCTGGCCAATGCGGGCGATTTCGCTTAAATCGGGTCCGGTGATTTTCGCGCCAATCGGGGTTTGAATACCGGTGGTTTGCATGTCGATGCGGGTTTTAATCGGCATCACCCAGGCGTTATTCAGCCCAGGAAACTGAATTTTGGCATTGAATTTATCAATGATTTTTTGAAGCGTCATGCCTGCTGGCCATTCACTTTGGGGCTTAAATTGAATGGTGGTTTCAATCATCTCCAAGGGCGCGGGGTCGGTTGCGGTATCGGCGCGGCCAATTTTACCGAATACGGATTTCACCTCGGGTTCTGAGGCAATCAGCGCATCAACTTGCTGCAATAAAAGCCGCGCATCACCAATGGTTAAACCGGGTGCGGTGGTGGGCATGTAGAGCAAATCGCCCTCATCAAGGGTGGGCATAAATTCGCTCCCCAAGCCGCGCCCGAGTTCGGCAATTTTTGGCACAGCGGCAAAACTGTGCGCCCAACCGCTGGCCCACGCGCTTTGCCAACTACTCACCCGTTGCTGCCAATCGCCATTGCCGACCCATTTAAGCGGCGCTAAATAACCGCCCACGCCCGCCAAAGGCAGCACCATTGATAACACAAACACCAAACTCAAACTCAGCAGGGTTTTAGGGAAGCGCAGCGCCCCGTTCAATAACGGCCGATAGAGCGCAATTAGCCCGCGATTGAGCGGGTTTTTATGCTCATCGGGGAGGCGCCCACGAATAAAATACCCCATTAAAACCGGCACTAAGGTCACGGCCAAACCCGCCGCCGCCGCCATGGCATAGGTTTTGGTGAACGCGAGCGGGGCGAACATCCGCCCCTCTTGTGCTTGCAGGGTAAACACCGGAATAAACGAGAGGGTGATAATCAGTAGCGAGAAAAAGAGCGCGGGCCCCACCTCGCCCGATGATTGGGCAATCAGCCGCCAATGCGCCTCACCCACCGGCGGCGCGCCGTGTTGTCTGGCGTATTCGGTGAGGTGTCGGTGGGTATTTTCTATCAGCACGATTGCCGCATCGACCATCGCACCAATCGCAATGGCAATACCTCCCAGCGACATAATATTGGCGTTAATACCCTGCGCGTGCATCACGATAAACGCGATCAGCACCCCGAGTGGCAAGCTCACGATCGCCACCAGCGCCGATCGAAAATGCCACAAAAAAATCACGCAGATGAGCGCCACCACAATAAATTCTTCAATGAGCTTGTGGCTTAAGGTATCCACCGCCCGATCAATCACGCCCGAGCGGTCATACACCGGCACAATCTCAACCCCCTTGGGCAAGCTGGGCTTGAGGTGGCTGAGCTTGGTTTTAACCGCCTCAATCACGCGGCGGGCATTCTCGCCTGAACGCATCACGATAATGCCGCCGACCACTTCGCCCTTGCCATCTAAATCGGCCACGCCGCGCCTTGATGCGGGGCCCAAGCGCACGGTGCCTAAATCGCGCACTAAAATTGGTGTGCCACTTTTCGTGACCCCCACGGGGATGCGCTCAATATCGGCCACACTTTTTAAATACCCCCGGCTGGTGACCATATATTCCGCCCCGCCGAGCTCAAGCACCCCGCCGCCCACTTCTTGATTGCCCGCCGCCACCGCTGCGCGCAGGGTATTGAGCGAAACACCAAACGCGCGCAACCGATCAGGGTTCACCACGATTTGATATTCCTGCACCATGCCGCCCACCGTAGCCACCTCGGCCACGCCCGGCACGGTTTGCAACTGAAACTTCATGAACCAGTTTTGCAGGGTGGTAAGCTCGGCCAAATTCATCGTGCCGGAGGGATCGGTGAGCGCATATTCATACACCCAGCCCACACCCGTAGCATCGGGGCCAAGCTCAGGATTAACCCCCGCCGGCAGGCTCGCCTTGGCCTGATTCAAATATTCCAGCACCCGCGAGCGTGCCCAGTACAAATCAGTGCCATCTTTGAAGGTCACATAAATGTACGAGTCGCCATAAAACGAATACCCGCGCACGGCCGTGGAACCCGGCACCGAAAGCAAGGTGGTGGTGAGCGGATAGGTGACTTGATCTTGCACCACCTGCGGCGATTGGCCGGGGTAGCTTGTTTTGATAATCACCTGCGTATCGGATAAATCGGGAATGGCATCCAGCGGAGTCGCCCGCCACGAATACCAACCCACCACGGCCAAAATCGCCGCCAAAAGCACCACCAGCACTCGGTTTTTAATCGAGGCTTCAATGATTGATTTCAACATGATAAGTCGCCTCCTTAATGCGCGTGCGAATGGGTAGTGGGCGGTGTCGCCTTGGGCGCAGGCGATGCATCTGCCTGCCCGGTCATGCGCATAAACGAGGCTTGCAAGCTGCTTTCCGAATCCAGCAAAAACTGCCCCGAGGCCACCACTTCATCGTTCGGGTTCAAACCGCTTTTGATTTCCGTATACCCCTTAGCAGAGGGCCCTGTGGTCACCAACACCGGTTGAAACGACCCATCGGCGTTTTTACGCACCACGCGCGCGCCGTTCGGGGTGGGAATCACCGCTGCCGTGGGCACGGTGAGCACATCGGCCTGCGGCACGCCACTAATGCCCACTTCGGCAAATTGGTTGGGTTTGAGCACGCCATCAGGGTTATCGAACACCAAGCGCGCGGTTAAGGTACGCGATTTGGGGTCTAGCTCGGGATACACAAAATTCACCTTGCCGTGCCAGATGCGCCCGGGAATGCCATCGACCGTCATGGCGGCAGGCTGCCCCACCGCAACCTGCTCCATATCACGCGCTAAAATTTCCACCTGCACCCATACCTTGCTGGCATCGGCAATGGTGTACATCGCCAAATCGGGCGTGACATACATGCCATCGCGCAAATTAATGGCCGAGATATAACCCGACTGCGGTGCTACCACGGGAATGGTGCGCGCCACTTTGCCGGTGCTGGCGATTTGGTTAATCACCGCCTCGGGCACATTCAGCAAACGCAGCCGCTCACGCGCGGCTTCGAGCAATACGCTCATGCCGCTGTTTTTGGCCACGATAAAATCTTTTTCCGCCGATAAAATATCCGGTGAATACAGCGTGAGCAGCACCTGCCCTTTTTGCACCGTATCGCCGAGCGCGCGCACATTGAGCGTTTCCACCCAGCCACTCGCGCGGGGATGCACATGCGCCAAGCGGTTTTCATCAAAATCCACCAAGCCGACGCTGTGAATTTGCCGCGTGAGATTGCGCCATTGCACAGGCGCCAACACCACATTCATGTAGCGCAACGTGCGGGGCGCGACCGAGACCGAGGGCATCGTCATTGCAGCGGCCAAGGGCGCGCTGGCAGGCGCTGGCGAATGAGCCGGCGCGCCATCGCCCGCCGTATCTTTGGTGCCCACCGGAAACAGCTTGGGCACCAAGGTCATCCCACAAATTGGGCAATGCCCCGGATGATCTTCAATAATTTGCGGGTGCATCGGACAAGTGTATTTGGTTACAAATTTAGGCTCGCCCGCCGCCTTGCTGGTAACCGACGGGGTTTGAGGCACCACCGCCTGTTTAGCCGCACCCGAATCCATCGCCATGCCCGCCATTTCATCGGCGCTGGCGGGGCGAATGGCGTGTGCCGTTATTAAGGTATAAATCACAGCGCTGGCCGCAACGCTTGCAACTAAACCGCTTGCAACTAAACCGCTTGCAACTAAACCGGTTGCCACCAAACCGGTCGCCATAGGGCGCTTACGTGTTGTTGATTTCATACGGGGTTCTCCATCAAATAGCGCAAGTCAATCAAGCGACTGGCGCGATCAATCGTTAAATCCAGCCGTTGCTGCTGGCCTTGAATCAATGCCTGCTCGGCATCCACAATCGCGGTGAAATCGCCACCACCCGCGCCAAACTGACTTTGCGCCAGCTTGGTGACCTGCGTTAATTGCGGCAGGATGCGGGTGTCGTAGCCATGAATGCGTTGATTAACACTGTCCACATCGCGAATCAGCGATTGCTGCTCAGCGTGAAACTCTGCCGCACGATTATCCAAAGCCAACTGCTGCGCGGCGGCGCGTTGCCGAGCGGCGGCCAAGCGCGGTGCTTGGCGTTCGCCTGTAAAAATCGGCAAGCTCATCGAAACGCCAATGGAACCCGTGTTTGGCATCGTGCCCGCATTCACGCCATAACCCACCTCAACCCCAAATTGGGGCTTGAAGGCCGCCTTGGCCACCCCAACGTCTGCCCGCGCTTCATCCAGCCCGGCCCGCAAAACGGCAAGTTCCGGCTGCTGGTTAATCCCGCCGTCAGGCATTTTTTCCAACACATCGGGCAAGGCGTTCGGCCAGGGCGCTTCGGCACGCACGCCAATCCAACGCGCCAACCGCGCCCGTGTCGCTGCGGCATCGCCCATTTTTTGCGCTACGGCATCATCGAGTTCAGCCAGTGTGACTTGCAAGCGCACCACATCGGTCGCCCGCGCCCGACCTGCGCTGTAGGCTGTTTGCGCACTCTGCAACAAACGCCGATACACGGCCTGTTTATCGTGCAATAAGGCTACCGTCTGCTCATCGCGATAAACCGTCAGCCAAAATCGCCGAATTTCGCGCAACAGCACCTGCCGTTTTAAGCGGATATCTGCCGTTGTGGCCGCCGTACGCGCATCCGCCGCGAGCGCCTGCTGCGCCAAGGTATCGCCCGGTGGCAAAGTTTGGCTCAAGCTCAGCGCCACCATCGTGGTGGGCAAACGCGTCATGCTGAAATTATCGAGCGGCAAATTTTGCAGCCCCACCGATACCGTCGGATCGGGTAATTGATCGGCCGCCGCCGCATCCAAGGCATTGGCATCG
>DZCK01000229.1 GCA_022730245.1 Halothiobacillus neapolitanus | reverse complement strand
CAGAACGGGTCGGCCCGCATGGTCAGCATATTCATGGCAAGCAGGTGTTGTTGGTCGAAGATTCAACCACAGTAGCTTTTGTGGTGCGCAAAACCCTGCTGGAGCACGGTTTGATGGTCGATTGGGAACGCAGTGCGGAAGATGCGTTAGATGCTTTGCAGGTTAAAAAGTACGATTTGCTGATTACGGATCTGGTGCTTGAGGGTGAAATGAGCGGTGTGGCTTTGGTGAGCCACTTGCGTCAGTCCGGATACAACGAGTACGCGCTGCCGATTTTGGCGATGACGGGTTTTCATGAGCGTTCGCGCCGACGTGAGCTGTTTCGTTTGGGGGTGAATGATTATGTGGTCAAGCCGGTGCTCGAAGAGGAGCTGATCGTGCGCACCCGTAATTTGATTATCGCCAACCGTTTGGCGATTCGCGTGGAGGCGCAACATGCACGCATCAAAATGCTGGAGTCAAGTGATGCCCTGACCGGTGTGTGCAATCGACGCATGTTGTTCAATATGAGCGAAAAATACCTTGCCACAGCACGGCGCTCCAAGGGCGTGTTTAGTTTTGTTCTGGTTGAAATGCGTGGCGTGGACGAGGTGGTGGCTCAGTACGGTAGCAATGCAGGGGATGAGGTGTTAAGTGATTGTGCTCGCGCCATGCGTCTAGTGGCGCGTTCAAGTGACATTGTGGCGCGAGCGGGTGATGCGCGCTTCGCGGTGGCGTTGCCGTATTGCGCTGCCGTGGATGTCCCCGGCGTTGGCGAGCGCTATCGGCGTGTGCTGAGCGACCAAAAGCCATTTGGGATGCCGCTTGGCGTAAGCGTGGGTACGGCATCGTTTGATGCGGCGCGCGATAGCGACTTCGATCAGCTGTTTTCTCGCGCCTTGCGCATGTTGGAGCGCGACGCTGCTTCTGTTCCTGCTTAAAGAATGATGTGATCCGTGGGCTTGAAATCCATTTTTATCGCCCTAATCTTGGCACTCGAATGTACTGAGTGCTAATTAGGACTTGCGCAAAACTGCCCCAGCGGCGTTAAAGCGCCTCGCCGTACTGAATTGTACTGTCTTCGGCACTTTGCCTTGCTGGAACATTTTTGCGTAAGTCCTATTAAAGCTTAGTGCATTACGTCCCCATAATTTTTTAAGTGGAGTTGAACTCATGAAGATTCGTCCTTTGCATGACCGCGTGCTGATTAAGCGCGTTGAAGAAGAATTGACCACCGCCAGCGGCATCGTGTTGCCCGGTAGCGCGGCTGAAAAGCCTAACCGTGGCGAAATCATTGCCGCAGGGCCTGGCAAGTCGAACGAGAAAGGCGAAATTCGCCCGATCGGTGTCAAAGTCGGCGAGCAGGTGCTGTTTGGTCAGTACGCAGGCACCAAGGTCAAAGTTGACGGCG
>DZCK01000228.1 GCA_022730245.1 Halothiobacillus neapolitanus | reverse complement strand
CGTTGTAGGGCGGGTTAGCGTAGCGTAACCCGCCGCATGGTGCAGAGCGGAGGCTACCCCACACGGCGCAATACGCTGCGCTATTGCGCCCTACGTGCTGTTCCCGGATGCGCTTCGCTTATCCGGCCTACGGGGGGTGGTTTGGTTGTGAACGACGTGGTTTTACCAGCAGTCTTTTATATCGGTCGCCGTTCCACTTTCGGTTTTGGTTCCGGCTTGGTTAATGCCTAGCGTGCCGCATTTGGTGTCTTTGGTTTGCGCGCCTTGGGGCGTGGCGGTGATGTTGAACGTGGTTGCCGTGGGTTCATTCGCGGCAAATGCAAGGGTATAGCGTGCTGCAAGATCGGTTCTGCAACCACCCGCTGGTAATGCCGCAGCGGCATAGCTCAACTTGGTGGTGTAATACCGCTCCATAAACTGCGTTTGTTCCAGCAAGCACGCCGTCGCCGCGGTGCGGTTGGACTTGATGACGTACTCCTGGTAACTGGGTAAGGCGATGGAGGCCAAGATGGCGATAATCGCCACCACGATCATGATTTCAATCAAGGTAAAGCCATGTTGATTGGAGTTTTGAGAGGTTTTCAAGGCGATAGCTCCGATAGGTTAATAAGTTAAATCACGGGTTTTGCTCGTGGTTTTTTGCCAATAGAACAATGCTTTGCGGACAAAGCCGTTCCGTAGCCAAACGTAGGGTAGATAAGCGGAGCGCATCCACCGAAGGGTGGCATGGTGGATGCGCTGCGCTTATCCACCCTACGAATATTTACGGGAGCGGAAAACAGACCCTGTGGGGCGCGATAAAAACAGTGCGCCGCAAGGGTCGTATCCCATGCGGCGCATTACGCTGCGCTAATGCGCCCTACACGGTAAGCGTTTTAAGCGGCTGGCGCTTAATCAAAGATCTCCCTCCAACCGCGACGTTCGATCAGTGAGCCACCTACGATTTCAAAGCGGTCATCCGCGCCGTCTGCTTTCGTGGTGCCGCTCGTGGTCGTGGTTCCCACATTCTGCTCGCTTTGGCTTTGGAAGCTGAGCTTGCCTTTAAAGGCCTGAATGGTGGATTCGGTCGCAATACCAGAGCCAAGGAGTTTGTTTTGGGTAATCAAGGTTGTGCCGAGGTATTTGACCTTTTCCATTGGGAAGTAGCCATTCTCAAGATTAAAGAAATAGCTATAACCGTCGGCAAGGCAGGTTGTGGCGTTGTAGACACTGACCGGCGCCGAAACGACGCCACCCGCCACGCTGACACGCGCCGAGAACGTCGCCGTTGCGGGGATGGTTTGCACATAATCTACGGACGCGGCTTGTGAACCCGAATCGTACGATGTCCACTCAATATTCCAGTTGTTGGTTTCAGTGGTGTTGGCAACAGCATCGCGGATTAGGCGCTTGAATACGGTTAGGCGCGTATCGGATT
>DZCK01000102.1 GCA_022730245.1 Halothiobacillus neapolitanus | reverse complement strand
AAGGATAAATCGATCGCGCGTACATGCTTTGTGAGCGCGCCGATCGAAATAAAATCAACCCCCGTTTGCGCCACACGAGCCACCGTAGATAACTCCACATTGCCCGATGACTCTAACTGCGCGCGCTTTTGATTGATTGCCACGGCGGCACGCAAACCGGCTAAATCAAAATTGTCTAATAAAATGCGCGTGACCCCAATGGCCAAGGCTTCTTCAAGCTGTGCCAAGGTTTCTACCTCAACCTCAAGCGGTATATCGGCATTTATGGCTCGGCTTTGGGCAACGGCAGCCGTGATTGAACCCGCCGCCATGATATGGTTTTCTTTCAGTAAAACCATATCAAATAAGCCCAAGCGGTGATTGTGTCCGCCCCCGCAGGTAACGGCATATTTTTGGGCTAACCGCAGGCCGGGCAGTGTTTTGCGGGTGTCTAATATTTTGGCACCCGTGCCCGCAACGGCATCCACATAAGCGCGCGTGGTGGTGGCGGTGCCGCTTAAGGTTTGCAAAAAATTGAGCGCGGTGCGTTCGCCCGTAAGCAAGGCCCGCGCCGGACCCTCGATCGTGCAGAGATAATCTCCCGCCGCCACGGGGTCACCATCACGAACATGCCAGGTTATTTCAATGCGATTTGAAACCCGCCGAAACGCGGCTTCCGCCCAGGCGAGCCCTGCGAGTGTGCAGGGCTCGCGCGATAAAATATGACCACGCATCACAAGATCAATCGGAATTAAGCGGGCGGACACATCGCCGGCACCAATATCTTCGGCCAACGCGCGGCTCACGTCATCGGCGATTTGCGCTGAATCAATCATGGGGTGGTTTCCAAATTATGGGGCTGCAACTGTACCGCTCGGGCAAAGACAAGACCAGCGTTCCACTATGAATTGATCGGGAGGCAAACGTATTTTGATACATCTTGTTGCAATTGGGACATGGCATGGTAAAACCTATACGCCAATATAAATACCGGTATTATTTTTTTTAATCAAAAAAGCGGCTCACCGAGTTTTTTGGCGCAGCTTTAAGGAGTACACCATGCTTGATTCGACAATGCAGCCCCGTTTGATTCGTCAATTATGGCTGGCCAGCGTGCTGACCGGGAGTGTTTTGCTCACGGCCTGCGGTGGGGGCACCACGGTGGCATCTGCACCGGTTGCCGATACGCCTGTTGCTGCGCCAGCCCCTTTGCCTGCGCCCGCGCCTGTGGCCACGGCAGCCACGTGTCCTGCGACATTTACCCCGCTAACGCAGCCGGAGGTTGATGAGGCCTTATTTATGCGCGAGGAAGAAAAGCTCGCGCGGGATGTGTATTTGGATCTCGCTGCCTTTTGGCGTGCACAAGCGGGCGATGTGCCCGTTGTTAAGATGATGAATAATATCGCATTGAATGCCGAGCAAAGCCACATGGATGCAATGGCGGGCGTATTGACTTGTTATGGTCTGACAGACCCGATCGATTCAGCGCAAACGCACGGCGTGTTTTTAAATACGGAATTGGCTAGTCTTTATCAAACTTTAATGACCCGAGGTCAAAAGAGCCAACTGGATGCCTTGTATGTCGGTGGTTTTATTGAGGAAGCGGACATGGAGGATTTGCAAAAAAGCATCGATTTGAGCCAGCAGGCTTATACCGATTCGGTTTATGCCAGTTTAATGTGCGGTTCGCGTAATCATCTGCGCAGTTTTGTTGCGCAAATCAAAGCGGTTTCAGGCGGCTATACCGCACAGGTTTTAACTCAGGCGGCAGTGGACTCCATTGTGAGTAGCCCCAGCGAGAACTGTGGCGCGGGTTTCTAAATTCGCTTCTCGGCACCGTGTTTCGTATGATTGTCATATTGTCATAATCGTGTCATGCGGTTGATATTCAATAGTAATGATATTGCAACACGAGTACGCATCATGGCCTTGCGCAAAACCATTTTAATTGTTGAAGATGAAAAACCCATTCGGGAAATGGTCGCGTTTGCCCTAGGGCGCGCCGGCTACGATTTGGTCGAGGCCGGCGATGTGGCCGAAGCATTTGAGCAGCTATCCATAAAGCTGCCCGATTTGGTCTTGCTCGATTGGATGCTGCCCGGCGCCAGCGGCATTGAATTTGCCCGCCGCATGAAGCGTGATGAGCTTACCCGCGATGTGCCCATTGTGATGCTTACCGCGCGCGGCGAAGAGGAAGATAAAGTCAGTGGCCTTGAAGCCGGTGCTGATGATTACATTACTAAGCCATTCTCCCCGAGAGAGCTTATGGCGCGCATCAAGGCGGTTTTGCGGCGCGCCTCGCCTGAATCAGAAGGCGGTACCATCGAAGTGGCGGGCCTTAAACTGGACCCTGAAAGTCATCGCGTGACCGGGGGCGATGTGGATTTAGATGTAGGGCCGACCGAATTTCGTTTGCTCACCTTCTTTATGACCCATCCCGAGCGGGTGTTTAGCCGCACGCAGTTGCTGGATCGTATTTGGGGGCGTAATGCGTATGTGGAAGAGCGCACCGTGGATGTGCATATTCTTCGCTTGCGCAAAGCCTTAACGCCGAGCGGTTTTGATGGCTTAATTCAAACCGTGCGGGGTGTGGGTTACCGGTTATCGAGCAAGGCCTAAGCTTTTCTATTCAATGTGGATCATCTTTTTTGATTTTCTGCCCCACACAGGGTGGCGTTTGGCCGTTAGGGGCTTTGAGTTCGGTCGTCTCGAACCCCGAAATATCATAACGTCACCCTGTTGCCTTTTGAGCGACTCGCATTGTCACAATCTCAATTTTCATCGCCGTTAAAATCACCGGGAATCGCATCGGCTGCCGCGCCGAGTTCGCATCGGCGGCGCTCATTGCGGCTCAGTGCGGCGCGCTGGCGGCAAGAGTTGCTGCTGGTTGCGCTATTTACCCTGCTGGGGTTCATCGTGTACGTTACGCTGGCGTCCGTGGGTTGGGCGTTGGCCGTGGCGTTAGCGGGGTATAATTTTTCCCTCTTGTATCGCTTAATGCGGGTGGCACGCGGTGCGCGCAAGCACCAGCGGGGTGCCATTGTGTACGGTTTGCCGGGTTTGATTTCCGATCGGCAGCGACGGATTCGTCACGCATGGGGGCGGCGCCAACGCAAACTGGTGGCGTTGCTTAAGCGGTATCATCATTCGGCCATGTCGGTGCCCGATGCCATGGTGGTGTTGACGCCACTGCGAGAAATCGAATGGTTGAATGATGCGGCCTGCGAGTTACTGGAACTGAATCGTGGTGATGTGGGCTTGCGGATTGACAACCTGATTCGGGATCCAAGTTTTGTTAACTGGTTAAACGATGCCGACTCAGGGCGCGCTTTAGAGCTGCAATCACCCGGTGATGAGCAGCGCGCGCTCAATTTGCGCCGAGAGCCTTACGGCGAGGACCGCGACTTACTCATCGGGCGGGATGTAACCGCGCTCTATCGGCTGCAAGGCGTGCGGCAAGATTTTGTGGCTAATGTGTCGCATGAATTGCGCACGCCACTCACGGTGCTGGCGGGGTATCTTGAAACGCTGTTGGATAGCGAGGAAGACGCTAATGGCGAGATGTTCCGAATTCTCACCAATATGCACCAGCAATCGGAGCGCATGCGTCGCATCGTTGAAGATTTATTGCTGCTCTCGCGGCTAGAAACCACCCGCCCCGATGAGGAGTATTTTGAAGCCATCGACATGGCAAGCTTGCTCGGCACCATTGCCCACGATGCGCAGCTGCTTTCTGGCTCAGAGCAGCATCAAATTGTGATGGCGGTCGATAGCCGCTTGTGGCTGGTTGGTATTATGCGCGAGCTGCATTCCGCGCTGTCGAACCTAATTTTTAATGCGGTGAAATACACCCCGGGCGGCGGCATGATTACCATCCGTTGGTTTGAAAGCGCGCAAGGGTGCCCCGTGTTTGAGGTGCAAGATACCGGCATTGGTATTGAACCGCGCCATATTCCGCGTTTAACTGAGCGCTTTTATCGGATTGATGTGGCGCGCTCACGCACACGCGGGGGCACGGGCTTAGGGCTTGCCATCGTGAAACATGTAATTTTGCGCCACGATGCGTATTTGCACATTACAAGCCAGCCGCAGCAGGGCAGTGTATTTCAGGTCACTTTTCCCACCGTTCGAGCCGAACATCATCGGCCTTTGATGATCTCGCCCAGAAGCTGAGCTTTTTTAACCATTACGGCGTGCGCTGTGGCGGTTTTTTTGTGAGCAGCTGCTGGAGCCGATGCTCATCGCGGGCAAATTGGGTCTCGTCCGCATCTCGTTGATCGGCTAAATCAGCGAGATTTTTTCTGAGCTGAATCACATCGCGTTGCGCAGCTAAGGTATCGGAGGGCGTAGACGATAACGTGCGCGCTTGGGTGCGTTTAAGCGCCTCGCGGGTTTGGCTTAAAAGCGTATCTAACTCAAATAAACGCTGCTTTCTCGCCCGATTGAAATCATCAATTGACGGATATAAAGCCAATAGTACGTGATCCTTGCGCGCTTGATCCTCATCTGCCTTGATGGCGGCTAAGCGGGCTTTTTCTGCCGCCACCTCGGCTGCAATTTCTGCCGGTGTTTTTGCGCCATCAAAGTGCTTTAACACCTCGCCGGTGGCGGGGTTGATTAAATCGTACCCCCGCTCGACCTGAGATGAGGGCATGTTATCGCTGTAATGGATTGTGCCATTGGGGGTCGTCCAGCGGTATAAATCGGCTTGGGCGGATTGTGCGCTTGGGCTCATCAGCAGCAAACCCGCCACGCTAAGGACGACTATGCGGAACGCAGGCCTGCATTTTGCACCGAAGCTCGATGATTTAGCAGATAAACTCAAAGAATTAATCATCAAGACAAAGCGCCTCATACAAGCAGCATTCCGTGCAGGGTAAAGTGAGCCTTATCATTACCTAGGCGCACGTTGATCGCAAGGGGGCGTGCGTTTGTAGGCCTAAAAGAACGTGCCGTGTTAGGGCGTTAGCGGGTGCAGGGTGGGCGTTAATCTTAGCCACACATACGCGCCAGATAAAAACATCGCCAAGGCTACCAGCCAAAACGGCAAGGTGAGATGGCCGCTCATTTGTGCCGCCACCCCCAAAAGTAGCCCGCCCACGGCATAGCCAAAATCACGCCAAAAGCGGTACACCCCCAGCACCGATGCGCGTTCAGCGGGCAGGGTTAAATCTGCCACCGCCGCGCCCAAGACTGGGTAGAGCATCGCCATACCTGCGCCAATGAGAAAAAGCTCACCGCCCCACCCTATCACCGAATCGGTGAGACTCACCGCCAAAACTCCCGCGCCGCACAACCACATGCCGCCCACAATCAGGATTTTGCGGCCGATTTTATCGGATAATGGTCCCGTGATGAGCTGCCCCGCACCCCAGGTCACGCCATAAACCGCGATTAAAGATCCCGCTGCCGCCAAACTTAATCCATGAGCCAAAAAAAAGATCGGGAAAAACAGCCACACAATCGAATCGGTAAATTTTTCGACAAGACCGGCCTGATTCAACGCGAGCAAGCCCGGATGCTTAACGCTGGTCTGCCAAAAAATTGCACGCAGGGTTCGCGGTTTGGGTTTTTTTGCGGCCTCAGGCGCCTGTGAAAGATGCGCTAATGCCCAAGGCCGTGTTTCTCGAACAACCCAGAGTCCGAGTGTCAATGCCATACTAATGACGGCCAGAGAAAACCAGAACAGCCCCATGCGCGCGCCGATCCAGTGCGCCAAAAATGCCGCGAGTACGCCCGCCAGCGCCACGCCCACATAGCCTGAAAACTCGTTCAGGCCATTGACGAGTCCGCGTTGTTCGGCGCGGGTTAAATCCAGCTTGCTATTGAGCGCCATCGACCAGGCCAATCCTTGATTAATGCCCAAAAATACCGTGGCCAGAATAATCCAGCCCCAGCTTTGCCCGAACAAAATCAGAAACGGAATGGGAATAGCCGCGAGCCAACCGAATACCAATACCCGCTTGCGCCCCCAGCGGTCACTGAGCCCGCCCGCAACTAAGTTCAGCAACGATTTCACCAGGCCAAATACGATGACAAACGTACTGAGGGCGAGAAAGGAATGAGCCGCAAGGCCGAAATCGGTTTCAGCCAGCACGGGCAATACCGTGCGTGTCATGCCGACGGTAGCACCGACAAAAAATACCTGCCCTAAGTGCAGCACGAATTGTGGCCAATTTGCACGAATGCCGTGCACGGGATTCAAAACGGACTGAAACATAAGGTGGCTCCAAAAAAATAAGACAGGAATAGTATGCCGGGACTTGACTAAACGTTCAATTAAATGATTGAATAATAAAACGAGCCGCGCAGAGTCACGTTTCCCCGGGAACCCCAGCGTGTTTTATCCCTGTGCTCTGGGTTGTTTTTTTGCGTTTTTTGTCCAAATTTTTGGGGGAACAAATCATGTTTCTTGAGCAAGTTGCCTGTGCC
>DZCK01000227.1 GCA_022730245.1 Halothiobacillus neapolitanus | reverse complement strand
ACGGGTGTTCAGCGTTGATCAGCTCGGGCCAGATGTCGCCCCAGTCGTCGGGGCGAAGGTCGCGGCGAGAAATTCCAAGGCCAAGATCAATTCGCACGGCGGCAACCACAGGAACTTGGCGTTTGCCAACCCGCCATTGCCAGACGAATGCCGGAGAAGCGTGGGCTATTTCAGCCAGACGCACTTGACTCCCGGCAATCTCAATTGCGCGCTTCACAGAGGGTTGCATTTTTGTCATGCGCAAACTATAGCGCCGCTGCTTTTGTTCCGCAAGCCAAGCTCAAGAAATAAATCTTTAGCATTGCTCCATGAAACAAACTGAGCCCGGCTACGGTGAAGGCGACCTGCTACGCAAGCAGTTTTCCGGCAAGCGCGGTTTACGTGCCCAGATTGCGCGTGACTACAAGCAAGCAGGCCTTTCTGAGTCGCTGATTGGGCAACACATGAATGGCGGGCGACCGATCAGTCTGCGCGCTGCCATCACTTACTGCCGCGCACTGAACTGTGCACTCGACGACATCAGCCCATCGTGGGCCAATGAGATACGCCAGGCAGCGCAAACATTGAAGCAACCCGAGCAGCCATGGGCATTACACGATAGCGCCACAGATAGCGTGCGCTATACGATCCGAGAGAATTTAGCCAAGCTCATGCTGCTGGCACAAGCACTGGGCGACGAAGAAATTGACTACCTCATCGCCAAAGCGCGAGGGCTTGGAGCATTTGATCCAAGTGTTCATGCGCTCAAAAGCGTCGGCAACGGTCTATGAATTCAGGCTCTACCAAAAAAAGTGAAGCGCATCTCGAACACTTGAACATTGGTCTGTTTTGTCCTAGCCTTCCGCGTCACGCAAACATTAAGCACGGCTCATCTGCCGACTGTTTTGCATCGACTGGGAGAACAACATGTCAGAGTTTGGAGTGCTTCATTGGATTGTTTTTGCGGCCATCGTTTACGTGGTTTTCATCGCGGCGCGCGGTATTTTTGGCGCTAAAAATGGCGCGGAGATGGTGTGCCTTGATTGCGGCACACAGGCCCGCGCTGTGCGTAGAACAAAAGGCAGCATCGCGATTGAAATTTTGCTCTGGCTGTGCTTTCTGGTGCCGGGCATGATCTATTCCATCTGGCGATTGACCACCCGAACATGGGCCTGCCCGGCCTGCGGCAGCGAACGACTGGTGCCACCCCATACGCCCGCAGCCAAACGCATGCTGCAGCAGCAAGCCAGCACGCCAACCTGATAGCCAAGCACCCCTGCGCGACATCGACAAAACATCGATGTCGCTTTTTTTTGCCTTTTTTCTTTAGCTGCGCTTGACTATCCAAAAAAGCGCCGCTAAAGTTTCGCCATCAACGCGTGATTTCAACGGAGGCTCACCATGTCCTGCCACCCAACCTGCAACCAAGGCCGTCACTGCGAC
>DZCK01000101.1:2269-6456 GCA_022730245.1 Halothiobacillus neapolitanus | reverse complement strand
GGCGCCTTCCAACACCACCCCAAAACCATCTGCGCTTCAGGGAGGCGAACTATACGCCGTTTTCATTTCGTGTCAAATTTTATTTCAACACTTTAATTTGGTGGGTCGTGCGGGATTCGAACCTGCGACCAATTGATTAAAAGTCAACTGCTCTACCAGCTGAGCTAACGACCCGTTAAAGAGGTGCGTATTCTACCTATTTGCATTTTCGGCGCAAGTGGTTTTGATGCCGTAAGTTTTAATTTATTGGGCATAACGGGTTGTATCGGACAACCCAGCGTCAATAAACCCTTGTTTTCTATAATGGCATGCGTCGCAGCGACCACAAGCACCCCCATCAGCGCTTGGGCTATAGCAGGATATTGTTTCGCTATAATCGACGCCCAGCGCGGCGCCCGCTTGAATTATTTGAGCTTTTGTCATGTATTGCAGCGGGGCAATTATCTTAAATAGGGGGGTATTCTCTTTTGTTGCCGTCGCTATATTGGCTAAAACTTCAAACTCATGGATAAACTCGGGGCGGCAATCGGGATAACCTGAGTAGTCCACCGCGTTGACGCCAATATAAATCCTGCG
Source organism: Halothiobacillus neapolitanus (assembly GCA_022730245.1). Lineage (GTDB taxonomy): Bacteria > Pseudomonadota > Gammaproteobacteria > Halothiobacillales > Halothiobacillaceae > Halothiobacillus > Halothiobacillus neapolitanus_A. The sequence continues at coordinate 5,880 of DZCK01000101.1, read as the reverse complement.
GGCACCCAATATTTCAGCCCAGCCCAATGCCAGCGAGAGAAACGTTAAATTTCTTGCGGGAACGTAGGTAATGGGAACATCTGCTGGGGCTCGCTCGATAAAATCGGGCACATCGATCATTGTATCGGTCAGGGCTGATCCGCCCACACCGTTCAAATCGATGCGTATGGTTTTATGATGCCGTATACCGAGCCGCTCGGCGATACGTTTAGCTGCTTCAAGCTCTACCTTATGCCGTTGCCCATAATCAAAGCTGACGGCATACACTTGATAGCCTTCACTTTGTGCGATTGCTGCCACCGTTGCTGAATCAAGGCCGCCAGAGAGCAGAACGACTGCTTTTTCGGGTTCAGTGTCCAGGATCATTCCCCCACACCATTTTGTGTAATTGCATTTGCATACGAATCCGCAGCCCCGTAGCCAAAATCCAATCTGCTAGCATCACGGGGGTTATTTCGCCAAATACGGGAGAAATAAGCACATTGAAGCGTTGATCTAGTTGGTATTTTGTAATTTGGGCGTGCGCCCATTGAAAATCTTCGGCATGCCCGACAACAAACTTGACTTCATCGGTCGCTTTAAGATGATCGAGGTTGGCATATAAATTTTTGGTTAACTCGCCGGAACTGGGCGTTTTCAGATCCATCACAATGCGCACGCGTGCGTCCACATCGGCTATATCAATCGCACCACTGGTTTCTAGGCTTACCGTAAAATTTTCATCACAAAGCTGAGTTAGCAGGCTATGACAAGCGGGTTGCGCTAATGGCTCGCCACCAGTGACACAAATTTCTGTCGTGCTCAGCGCTCGCACATCACGGATTATTTCACTCACCGCTCTGCGCTGCCCGCCCGTGAAGGCATAAGCGGTATCGCAATAAACACAGCGTAAAGGACAACCGGTTAGCCGAACAAATACGGTTGGCCAACCCACGCTATTAGACTCACCTTGCAGAGATCGAAAAATCTCGGTAATTCTGAGCTGCGGTGGGTCTATTGGACGTAAAACATCGCTCATCGTTTCTCAGTATCCATTCGACCCAATCGCTGTTTGGCTAAATTTGCGGCTTGGCTTTGGGGGAATTGTGCAATCACTTTTTGAAAAATAGAGCGTGCTTGGGCATTTTTGTTTTCATCGTAGGCGATATAGCCCGTTTTCAAGAGCGCATCAGGCACCCGATCGCTTTGAGGAAATTGGCTGAGAATTTTTTGATAAGCGGCATCCGCTTGGGTGCGTTTTTGTTGCACATAATAGGTTTCGCCCTGCCAAAAAAGTGCGCTGGGCGTCCATTGCCCTTGGGGAGCCGCATCAATGGTTGCTTGAAAGCCCTTAATGGCCTCATCGTAGCTACCATTTTTTAACTGCGTGAAAGCCGCGTTATAAAGACTTTGCTGTTTTGCATCATTGGTAATCGAGGCAGGTTGAGCGGCTGCAGCGGGCTGGGGGGGCGCCGTTGGGGCGACGGGCGCAGCAGGTTCCGCCGTGGGTGCTATTTGAGCAGACGGCGTATTTGACGACGAGCCATTGACTGCAGCGGCACCCGGTTGCTCAAGCTTGGTGAGACGATCATCTAGAGAGGCAAACCCTGATTGCTGCGATTTCTGCAGCCGTTGAATTTGATTACCCTGCTCTTCAACTTGGCCGCGTAAATTTTGCACTTGCTCTTGCAGCTGAGACACATTATTTAGCAGATTTTGAATAATGACCGTTTGCCCTGAACTGGGCGCCGCCGAGGCGACATCGGTGCTACCCAAGGGCTGCGGCTGAACCCCAGGCGCACCTAATGGGGTTGCTACCGTTGCCTCTTGGACAGGCGCTGGCTTTGGCGCTGCGCCATTCCAATCTAACCACGTTGGTGGTGTTTGGGCTTGGGCTGCCGTCACCATGGCCAAACTCAACAATGAGCTGGTTATGATGCGTTGCAAAGCCACGTTGCTATTTAATTGTTTCATCGCAATTCCTAACTCTTTAAATGTTTTGCAAGGCGATTTGAACGCACGCACGAGGAAGTTAATACCGTGCGGTTACTGCTCTGCGCCTTGGAATGGCCCCCAAGCGGGATCCCGCACCTTGCCGCTGGCAAAACGCAGCGTTTGGCTGCCCGCACCGGCGAGCGGGCTGACCTTCAATACAGACCCGCCGCCCGATTGTGACGCATAAATAAGCATGGTGCCGTTGGGTGCAAAGCTCGGCCGCTCCTCAGAGCCGCCGTTACTGATATAGCGCAAATCGTTGCCGCCCCCCGAAAGCGACTGTACCGCGACACGGTAGCCGCCATTGCCGCCCGCCAACATCGCAAGTGTTTTGCCATCGGGTGACACGGCGCTACCGGCCGCATAAGAAACACCAAAGGTCAAACGCTTCGCCGATCCGGCTCCGGGTGTTTGCTCAAAAATTTGCGGCGAGCCTGAGCGATCAGAGGTAAATACCAAAGTTTGGTTGTTGGGCATCCAAGACGCCTCCGTATTAATGGAGCCATCATTAGTGACTTGCGTTAATGCGCGGGTATCCAAATCAACCACATAAATATTGGGACTACTAAATTTTGACAGCGTTAAGGCAATTTTATTGCCCTTAGGCGACCAACTCGGTGCGCCGTTAATGCCCGGGAATTTAGTGAGCTGATAACGCTGACCCGTGCGCAAATCTTGCACCCAGATACCCGACCGGCGCCCTTCAAATGAAACATAAGCCAACTTGGTTCCATCGGGCGACCATGTCGGCGACATTAAAGGATAGGTTGAGCTCAAAACGGTTTGCGGATTGGCACCATCAGAATCGGCTACTTCCAAGGTATAGCGGCGTTTATTTAAAGGGCCATCGGTTTCAGTCACATAGGCAATTTTGGTATCGAACGCGCCGCGCACACCCGTAATTTGCTTGAAGATAATATCGGCGATGCGATGCGCGATGCTGCGTTCCGCCGATATGGGTGCTGAAATCACCCGTCCGGCCATTTGCTGGCCGTTGGATACATTTAATAAATAAAATGTCGCCTGATAAGAACCGCCCTGCTGCTCAACCTTACCCACCACCAAATATTGTGCCTTACCGGCGCGCCATTGATCGAACTGCACTTGATCGGGCGTTGAGGGCTGGCTGGGCAGTTGATCGGTTGTTAACGGCGCGAACTGGCCGGAACGCGCCAAATCTGCCCGAATAATGCTGGATAAATCGGTATTGGTTGTGGTGGCAAAAGGCACCACGGCAATCGGCACACCGCTTTCTTGCCCGCCACTGATAACAATATTCAGCTCCGCTTGGCTCACCATGGGCAATGCCAACAAGAGCATTGCTAAAATCCTCAAACCCCAATGTTGAATTCGTGTGCTCATGCGGATCACCTTCAATGGACTCAAAACGAAACTAAAAATAGCAAACCCAATTCAAGCAATCAGGGTTTGGCTTGAAACTCAAAATTAATACTGGACTGAAACAAACTCATATCCGAAGGCAAGGGCAGCGGTGAAGCACGCTCAATGGCCTGTTGCACAGAACGCTGGAACAACTGATCCCCATCACACTGCAACACTTTAACATTGATCACCGTGCCGTCCGATGCCTGTGAAATACGCACATTACACTTCCATTGCGGCTGCCAACCCGGTGG
>DZCK01000101.1:0-2169 GCA_022730245.1 Halothiobacillus neapolitanus | reverse complement strand
GCCTCGGCTTGGGCTGCTTGCTTTTGCGCATCGGCCTTCGCGGTTTCTTGCTGGATTTTCTCGAGTGCTTTTTGCTGAGCATCCAAAGCCAACTGAGCTTGCTTTTGAGCCGCTTGCGCCGCTTTTAATTGCGCGTCTTGCGCGATGGTGGCTTGTTGCTTGCTTTCACGCAAAGCTTCGAGCTGCGCCAGACGAGCTTGCTCAGCGCGGCGTGCCGATGCCGCTTGCTCTGCGACAGCTTGGGCTTTTTCGGCCTCAGATTTTTGCTGCTTTAAGGTTTGCTCGCGCTGGGCATCAGCGCTTTTCAGGCGATTCATTTGCTGATCAATCGCCGATTGCGGCACCGATTGCGCTTGAATCGTTTGCTCGGTTGGCGTGTTTGATGCCTCCGATGCCGGCGAAAATGCATTCATTTTAAACGAGATAAAAATGGCCAGCCCAATCAGCAAATGCAATACGATAGCCAGCAGCGTGGCGATTGGCATACGGGTAAACCAGCGAATCATGGCTATTTGCCCCCGCCCGCTTTAGCGTTGCTGGGTTGATCGGTCACAAGGCCCACTTTATCCACACCCGCTTTTTGTACCGCCGCCATCGCGTCCATCACAAATTGATAATTTGCGTCTTTATCGCCCTTCACCAGCACGGGGATTTTCGGATTATCTTTTAATGAGGCCGCTATATAGCCTTGAATTTCATCGATGGGTTGCACACCCGATAGTGGCGCCTTACCGCCCGAGACGGAGTATTCACCCGTTTTGCTTACCGCCACCACGATGGGCGGCACGTCACTGGGCGACAAGGATTTAGAGGCGGCACTCGGCGGTGTGACCTCCACCCCTTGTTGCAGCATGGGCGCGGTGACCATAAAAATGACCAGCAATACCAGCATCACGTCGATATAAGGCACCACATTAATTTCAGCAACCACCTTGCGGCTGCGGCGCGCGCGACGATCCATGGCTCACTGCCCCCCGATCTGGCGCTGGAGCAAGCCCAAAAACTCATCGGTAAAGCGATCATATCGGCCATATAATTCATCCACTTGGGTGGAATAACGGTTATAGGCCACCACCGCAGGGATCGCGGCAAACAAACCCATCGCAGTCGCAATCAAAGCCTCGGCAATGGGCGGGGCAACCGTTGCGAGGGTCGCGTTTTGCGCATTACCTAAGTTCATAAACGCGCTCATGATGCCCCAAACGGTGCCAAACAAACCAATATACGGGCTGACCGAACCGATAGTCGCCAAAATGGGCAGCCCTTCTTCAAACCGCTCAATTTGGCGATGCAGGGTTACGCGCATTGCCCGCTCGACTCCTTCAATCAGCTCAACGGCGCTGCGCCCTTCGACTTGGCGTAGGCGTTTGAACTCCCGAAAACCGGACTCAAAAATCGCCTCTTGCCCCTCACGCGGACGGCTATCCCGAGAAATTCGGTCGTAGAGATCATTCAAGCTGCCGCCGCTCCAAAAACTCTCTTCAAATTGTTTGGCTCTTTTTCGTGCCGCGCGCAACAGGGAAGATTTATGAAAAATAAGTGCCCAAGAAGCGATAGAAGCGGCCAACAACAACAGCAAAACAATTTGCACAGGCAGGCTTGCGCCTAAAATTAGATGCACGACAGAGGGTTCAGTACTCACAAAAACTCAAGCTCCAAATCATAGAAATGCCATTGCGCTCGGAATGGCTTTAGGTTTAAAACGGGCGGCATCCACACACACAATCTGAACCTTGGCCTCAGACAAGAGCGCCCCATCAGAAGTTCGCAGCACTTTTTGCTCAAAATAAAGCGCGGCAACCGATTGCTTTTGCAGATGACAACTCACCTGCAACACATCGTTAAATCGGGCGGCGCGGATATAGTCTACTTGCACTTTGGATACAACAAAAACAATCCCATACGCATCGCGCAATTGGTCTTGCTCAAACCCTTGCGCGCGAAGCCATTCTGTACGCGCGCGCTCGTAAAATTTCAAGTAGTTAGCATAATAAACGACCCCAGCCACATCCGTATCTTCGTAATACACGCGTACCGGCCAGAAAAAAGGCATCGTCATATCTCATCCCCTTCAGGTAACAGGGTGCCTTGGGTGCCATTAAAATGAGTCGGTACTTTCAGCCCGAAATGCCGATAGGCCAGCGGCGTCGCCATGCGCCCGCGCGGGGT
>DZCK01000226.1 GCA_022730245.1 Halothiobacillus neapolitanus | reverse complement strand
TAATCATGGTGGCCAAAACCGTGGCCAGCAGGGCAATGAGCGCACTATTGAGCGCGTAGCGCCCCATGTCCATGCGGGTGAATAGATCGCGATAGTGTTCGATTGTCGGGGAACTCGGCCACAAGCGCGGCGGTATGGCACTGGCCTCGCCGGTCGGCATGAACGAAGCGGCCAGCATCCACACAAACGGCGCGAGACTAAGAATGGCGAGCGTAATCAGCGCCAGATGCAAAAAGATGCGTTTTGTCATGGTCTATGTCTAAATAAGTCGCACAATGGCGTGGAGGCTAGCAGCCTAAGCCCCCTTTTCACAACGAGTAGCCCATGGATTCTTTTGCAACCATCAGCACCTTTGCCGCCACGTCGTTTGCCTTGCTTAATCCCTTGGGCATGTTGCCGCTGTTTATTGCGTATGCTGCGCATTTGCCAAGCGGTGCGCAACGCTGGTTGGCACTGCTGATTGCGCTCACGGTCACGGGTTTGACTTTGCTATTCCTGTTAACCGGCAATGCGATTATCAGTTTTTTTGGCATTTCACTGGACTCGTTCCGCATGGCGGGCGGTATTTTGCTGTTGATTATCGGCATCAATATCGTCATGGGCGGTTCGGGCAAGGCGGCGCAAGAGTTGGCCGTGGACGCGAATGCCAGCGCGTTTGTCGAAGCCAAGTCGGTGTACCGTCAAATTGTCGTGCCTTTTGCCATGCCGCTTTTGGTCGGGCCTGGAGTGATTGCAAACCTGATACTGTACGCAGGCGAGGCGCAGAGCCGCCATGACACCGGGCTTTGGTTCGGTTTGGGTGCGGTATTGCTGGCATTAGGAGTATTGACGGGGCTGATTTTGGCCAGTGGACAGGTGTTACGCCGCGCCTTGGGCGATGTGGGGCTAACGATTTTGACCCGTGTTTTGGGATTGCTTGTCGCCGCAATCGGGATGCAGTTTATTATTACCGGCACGAGCAATGTGATTGTGCGTACCATTGCGCCTGCCATTATCCAACTTCACTAAAGAGGTCTTATTGATGAAACGTTTACTGCTGCTTGTTTCTCTGCCACTTTTTGCAACTTTGGGGGCGTGCACCCAAGAAACCCAAAACAACATTGGTCGTTCGATCAATAACTGGACCGGCGTGAATGGCGTGCTGGAGGTTTATGCGGGCGACAAACTGGTCAAACGCTTTATCAAAGTGGACAAATTGAGCACGGCGATGGGCACCAACGACAAGATCGAGCGCCCCTACCGTTTTGGCTACGGCGTATTGGATATCAATCTGAACGGTGTAGTCGATGAAGGCGAGAAAAAGGTGTATTTCGAGGTCAGCGACTATTCCACGCCGTATGTGTTCCATGAGGCATCCAACTAAGCAGGGGGCTTGCTATGCACACGCTGCGCGCACTGGGGTTATTGCTTGGCGGCTTGCTTTTGCTTCCGG
>DZCK01000100.1 GCA_022730245.1 Halothiobacillus neapolitanus | reverse complement strand
CGCTTCTTCGCAACCATAACCCATAAGCCCAAGCCAATTTGCTATGATGCGCTATCTTTTCGCTTGATTCTTTAAGGAGACGCCCTATGGCGACTGTCAACCGCCGCTCGGTCATGACCCTGTTCACCAACCCTGAAAATCCCGATTGCCATCGCACGCGGATTGTTTTGGCGGAAAAAGAACTCACCGCTGATGTGATTGATATATCGGTGGGCGAAATTCCCGAAGATTTTCACGATTTAAGCCCCGAAGGCACCGTGCCCGTATTGGCTGATCGGGATTTGGTTATCACCAACGCTCGCGTCATCATGGAATACTTAGATGAACGCTTTCCGCATCCGCCGCTGATGCCGGTTGATCCGGTTAGCCGAGCCAAAGTGCGCACCGCGTTATACAGCATCGAGCGTGATTGGTATGGTTTGCTGCCCGAGTTTGAGCGCGGCGAGAAAACCGTATCGCGCGCCCGCAAAACCCTGCGTGAAGGTTTGCTCGCTTTTGCCCCTGCCTTTGGCTACAAACCGTTTTTTATGAGCGATGAATACAGCCTGACCGATGTCACGCTCTCCGCCTTACTGTGGCGTTTGCCCGTGTATGGTGTTGAATTAACAGGGCCAAGCGCCAAACCCGTGCTCGATTACATGAAGCGCATGTTCGATCGCCCCACTTTCCAAATGAGCCTAACTGAAGTTGAGCGCGAAATGCGTGATAAATACTGAGGTTTCCTATGCTGTCGAAACGTCCTTATTTAATTCGCGCCCTGTATGACTGGACGGTTGACCAAGGGCACGTGCCCATTATCGTCGTCGATGCCACCGTATCGGGCGTATTGGTGCCTCAAGCGCATGTCGATGAGGGGCAAATTCACCTGAATATTAGCCCGAGTGCGGTGCGCAACTTTGCCATGGATCGCAAATCGATCGCGTTTGAAGCGCGGTTCGCCGGCAAGCCCGAGGCGATTTATGTGCCGATGCGCGCCATTATCGGCATTTATGATCGGGATTTTGGTAGCGGCGCCCAGTTTCCACCCGAGCCCGATGAAGAGTTCGAGGACGATAACGAGATCGCTGGTACTTCGCCGATGTTAAGTTTGGCGGGCGCTAAAGTAAGTCCAAAAGCCGCACCCAAACGCGGACTCAAATCCAGCGCAGAGGCTGCGGCGGAATCCGGGGCAGATCACCCGAATGATGAGCCGCCCCCGCAATCCCCCGCGCCAAAAACGCCATCCAAAGGTTCTGGCCTGCGGATTGTTAAATAAAATGCGTTGTTTGCATCAACCGCGTTAGGCATGAATCGTCTTGGGGGTGTTTTACCCCATTCAACTCAAATTTAATCGGATATCCATGAGTTCTGCCAAAAATACAGTGTTGTTTCAGCCTCAGCGGATGGTGGCAGACACCGTTTTGTTTGTTCTGGTTCTGTTGATGGGTTATTACGCCTTGGCGCTTTGGACCTACTCACCCACAGACCCGGGGTTTACCACGACGGGGCAGGGGGGTGTCGCACTCCACAATGCCGCAGGTGCCGTGGGCGCTTGGCTGGCTGATTTTTCTCGGTTTTTATTGGGATACGGTGCCTACGCCGTGCCGCCGATGGTGCTGGTATTCGCCCTGCGGTTATTTGTGCGCCTTCGCAGCGATGAGCGCTTGCTGGATGTGTTTTTTGCCATCCAAATTGGTGGCGTTATTCTCACCGTATTCGCGGTTAGCGTGTTGTCTGCTATTCATCAGGCAGCCCCTCTTCATGCCGCCGCCGGTTCCGCTGGCGGTGTGGTAGGGCAAGTGCTGGCCACCGGTGTGATTCATTATTTGGGCGCTCCAGGCGCCACCCTGCTTATGCTCGGTTTTATGATGCTGGCCTTTTCAACCGTATCGGGCTTGTCTTGGTTGGCGGTGTTTGAGCTCGTGGGGCGATTGTTTGAATGGGTTTTTGCTCGAATGGCGCGATTATTTTCGGGTGGATCTGCCCGAGAGGGCGAGCGGGACGACCCCGCCATAACAGCCCGTTCTATTCCCACGGTGCAAACCGATTATGTCGCTCCTGTTGTGCGGCGGCGGGCGGCTGCTGCGCCTTCTGAGCCTGCGGCCGATGCTTCGTTGCCAACGCCTGCCCTATCCGAGCCGAGTTTTGATTATGCCGCGCGCGCCGATAACGCCAAAGCGACAGGTCAGCCCGCGCGCGCGCTGAATAAATCGGCCAAGGCCCCACTTAAACCGCAGCCTACATTGGGCACAGCGGGGGGGCGCCCGATTGTGGATTTGCTTGATTTTGCCCCGCAACGACAAACGGGTTTTAGCCCCGAAGTTTTGGCATCACTCTCGGCATTAATTGAAGATCGGTTAGAGGAGTTCGGTGTGCGGGTCGATGTGGTTGCCGCGACTCCGGGCCCTGTTATCACCCGGTTTGAATTGCAACCCGCGCCGGGCGTTAAAGTAAGCCAAATTTCTAATTTATCCAAAGATTTAGCGCGCTCGCTCTCGATTATATCTGTGCGCGTTGTCGAGGTAATTCCGGGTAAATCGACCGTCGGGCTTGAGATACCCAATCAAGTGCGCGAAATTATCGCCCTGCGTGAGCTGATTGAATCTAAACCCTATCAAGAAAGCCGCTCGCCACTCACCATGGCCTTGGGGAAAGATATTGCGGGCGCCGCCATTTGTGCCGATTTAGCCCGCATGCCGCATTTACTGGTGGCAGGGACGACAGGCTCAGGTAAATCGGTCGGCGTGAACGCCATGATTTTAAGTTTGCTTTATAAAGCCACGGCCGATGAAGTGCGCTTAATTCTGATCGACCCGAAAATGCTGGAATTATCCGTGTACGAGGGCATCCCGCATTTGCTCGCACCCGTGGTTACCGATATGAAAGAGGCGGCCAACGCGCTGCGGTGGGCGGTGGGCGAAATGGAGCGCCGCTACAAACTCATGTCTTCGCTCGGGGTGCGTAATTTAGCCGGTTGCAACGAGAAAATTACCCATGCCGCGAATAAGGGCGAGCCCTTGCGTGATCCGTTCCATAACCCCGCCGAAGCGTTCGACCCCGATTTGCCCGCACCGGAATTGACGCGCTTGCCGCATATCGTGATTGTGGTGGATGAATTTGCCGACATGATGATGGTGGTGGGCAAAAAGGTCGAAGAGCTCATTGCTCGCCTCGCGCAAAAAGCCCGAGCCTCGGGTATCCATTTAATTTTGGCCACCCAGCGCCCATCGGTGGATGTGATTACGGGCTTGATTAAAGCGAATATCCCTACCCGAATCTCGTTTCAGGTGTCTTCTAAAATCGATTCACGCACCATTTTGGATCAAATGGGTGCCGAGAGTTTGCTCGGCCATGGCGACATGCTGTATTTGCCACCGGGCACCGGCTTGCCCATGCGTGTGCATGGCGCGTTTGTGAGCGACGATGAAGTGCATCGCGTGGTGGAAGCATTAAAAGCACTGGGTGAACCCAATTACATTGAGGCGGTCTTATCGGAAGAATCGGCTTCGGCTGTGATGTTGCCGGGCGAGAAACCCGTTTCGGCTTCGGGGGAAGCCATCGACGAGTATTACGATCAGGCCGTGGCGATTGTGACCGAAACCCGCAAGGCTTCGATCTCGTATGTGCAACGCCGCTTGAAAATTGGCTACAACCGCGCGGCGCGATTAATTGAAGAAATGGAAAATGATGGCATCGTAGGGCAATTGCAAGCCAATGGCGCACGCGAAGTGCTGGCGCCACCGCCACCCGCTCGTTGATTTAAGTATTTGTTTTAAATGGTTTTGTTTGGCAAAAATTCTAGGTAGTTAAAATGACGCGTTGGTTCATTCATCTTGTGTTTGCTGTTGCCCCATTGGGTTTGAGTGTGATCGCACCGGCCTCTGCCGACACGCAGGTATTCCCACTGGCGCAAACTGCCCCCGCCGCATCGGCAGATGTTCGCCCGCTGACGGAGTTTGTGAAAAATCTTAAAACCTTTTCAGCCAACTTTATCCAAAAACAAGTCAATGTTCGGGGGCAAACGCAGCCGGGCTCGACGGGTAATTTTGTGTTGGCGCGCCCCGGCCAATTTTATTGGGCTTATGAGGCGCCCTATGTGCAAAAGCTCATCGCCAGCGACGGGTCGCTCTGGGTGTATGACCCCGATTTGGCTCAAGTAACCATAAGCCCACTGGCCGACAATCGAGGGGCTCCGATTGGGATTTTTTTGGGTAATCAGCCGCTTGAATCGGTGTTCGCCATGAGCAGTATTGGCAATAACGATGGTTTGTCTTGGTATTCTTTAAGTGATCGCGCGCAAAAAAGTGATTTTTCATCGGTGCAAATTGGCATGGATGCCAAAGGGATTAAGGCCATGGTATTTAAAGATAAGTTGGGCAATAGCACCACGGTGCAATTTAGTGCGCGGGTAGTGAATCAGCCTGTTGATAAAACCCTGTTTGCCTTTACGCCCCCTGCCGGCGTTGACGTGGTGACGAGCCGCTAACCGGCGACCCTTATGGTGTCTGATCTCTTTGGCGACACGCAAAAACCCATGGGGCAAAAATCCATAGGGCAAAAACCCCAGCCTCGCCAGCCCTTAGCCGAACAGTTGCGCCCCACAACTTTAGATGCGGTGATTGGCCAATCGCATTTGCTGGGTCCTGGTAAGCCTTTGCGTTTGGCTTTTGAGGCGCACAAACCGCATTCCATGATTTTATGGGGGCCGCCCGGGGTGGGCAAAACCACCTTGGCGCGTTTAATGGCCAGCGCATTTGATAGTGCATTTATTGCGTTATCGGCGGTGTTTTCAGGCGTAAAAGATATTCGTGCCGCCATGGAGCAGGCCGAGCACAACCTGGAATTGGGTCAACCCACCCTGTTATTTATTGATGAAATTCATCGCTTTAACAAAGCGCAGCAAGATGCGCTGCTGCCTTTTGCCGAATCGGGTTTGGTGACATTAATTGGTGCTACCACCGAAAACCCTTCTTTTGAGGTGAACTCGGCCTTGCTCTCGCGGGCGCAGGTGTATGTGCTCAAATCACTCACCGAAGATGAGTTGCGCCAACTCATCACACGGGCGCAAACAGCATTGGGGGCATTAGTGTTCTCACCCGATGCCATACAGGCGCTCATCGACCGTGCGGATGGTGATGCCCGCCGCTTGTTAAATTTACTTGAGCAGCTCGATACCGCAGCGCAATCCACCGGCTGCACAGAAATTACCGCTCAATTAATTCGTGACACCTTAAGTGCGGGTGCGCGCCGGTTTGATAAAGGCGGCGAGCATTTTTACGATCAAATTTCGGCCTTGCATAAATCGGTACGCGGCTCACATCCCGATGCCGCGTTGTACTGGTTTTGCCGCATGCTCGATGGCGGCGCGGATGCAAAATACTTGTCGCGGCGCATTGTGCGCATGGCGTGGGAGGATATTGGGCTGGCAGATCCGCGCGCATTACAAATTGCCAACGATGCCGCCGCCACCTATGAGCGGCTGGGTTCACCCGAAGGGGAGCTCGCACTCGCACAAGCGGTGATTTACCTTGCTATTGCCCCCAAAAGTAATGCCGGTTACGCCGCATTTAATCAGGCGATGGCCTTTGTTAAAACCGATCAAAGCCGCGAAGTGCCCATCCATTTACGCAATGCCCCCACGCGCCTCATGAAAGAATTGGGTTACGGTCATGCCTATCGTTATGCCCACGACGAGCCGCACGCCTATGCCGCCGGTGAAAATTATCTGCCCGATGGCATGGCAGAGCCAAAATGGTATCAACCCGTACCCCGGGGGCTTGAGGGCAAAATTGCTGAAAAAATGGCCTTTCTTCGATCCTTGGATGACACGCTGCCAAGTGATTAGCCTTTGGGTGAATTAGTCAGATCCGTCACGGCTTAAAATATGCGTGGGTACGTTGTCGATGCTGTGCTGGTTTTTTTCCTGCCAATAGGCGGCAATGCCTGCGGCGCCTTTTTTTTCAGCCCAACGATTGAGGGTGGGGCGATCTTGCAGGCTTGAGGGGGTGTGCGTTATTTCGGGCACACCAAATCCGCACGAGGTTTGGACTAAATCAATTTTTAGATCAAATAGTTGACGTGCGCCGGGGTGGTTTGGGAATAGGGCGTGTTGCTCTGCCCAAGCCGCATCGCGGGGGTGCAAGACGCGCGCTTGGCCATAGGTGCGCAAAATCAACGGGTTTGAATCAAACGAGCAGAACATCAGCGTCATTCGTGGGTTAAGGGCGATATGCGCGGCCGATTCGTTGCCGCTGCCCGTTAAGTTGAGCCAAACGATGCGGTTGGGGCTTAAAATTCGTAACGTATCTAAGCCTTTAGGTGATACGTTAACCCGACTTTGATCGGCCGCCGTGCCCACAAAATAAACGGGTTGATTTTGAATAAACGCGCAGTGCGCTGCGGAAAGTTCAAGGGTTTGTTTTGCCATTCAAGTGATAGTCCATAACGGGTTGAGGGGGGGTGATGGGGCATTTTTATCCTGTGTTGCGTGCGCTCGGCACGCCCGCTTTTGAA